>JANOZG010000403.1:0-2158 GCA_031429275.1 Planctomycetota bacterium | reverse complement strand
GGCAGAACAATCGGCGACGGGACGTTGTCGGGAGTCTTCCACGTTGCGAACCTTGGTGTGAATCAAGGCGGGACACTGTTCACGGGTACTGCGACTCAAAGCTTCGGTGTGGGCATCAATATCGCTGCTGGCGGAGCGAGTCTCGTCAACACCGGCGACAAAGGTCTGCAGCAGGCATTGCGATCACTGAGCATCGCCACCGGAGTCTGGAACACCGGAACCGAAGCCGTGGCTGCGTACCAAACGTCGAAAGCAACAATCGAGGCATTGCGGCCGACGCCGATTCAGGTGCAGTCGGGCGGAGGTGCGTTTTCTAGCGTTGGTGATGAACTGCAGCCGACGCCCGGAGAAAAACAGTCGAATATCCGGCAGGTGTCAGGTGAAGGATTCGGAGATGTGCGATTGGCCGAACGGAGACTTGAAGATCAGGCAACGCCGGGAACTGCGGCGTGGGTTGAGTTGGAAGTTGCTCGTTTTATGAGTCACTTGGAGTACGAAGCGATGTGGAACGGTCCGCATAAGAGTCGCGAAGAATATTATGCAGATGAGGAATTCCAGATTAACAAAGCTATGGACGAAGGTAATTGGAGACGGGCGGATGACCTAATGAAGCAACTGGCCAATACCAAAGAGTACGATCGCAGTCAGACCGAGGACTACATGTACGGGTCTGACAAGATGGCGGCGTCACACCAGAATGCTCAGCAGCAGGCAGCTCAGGTATTTTCAACGATTGACCAGTACACACTTCATGCAATGTCGGCGATGGGAGAACTGAACGACGGAATCACATACGCGATTAACAAGGACACATATTATTCGAGTTTTGAGCTTTACGATTCTGCCAGAACGACAGACAACGGACTCATGATGGTGGCGGACCCTCTTTTCGGGTTGAGTTCAATATTTAGCAATACGTATGATCCAATTGTGGCTCGCATGGATCGAGAGCAATCCTTCAGGAACTACCAGGAATATCGAACCGATGGATACGATCCAAGTCGAGATCCAGGCCAGGCAAAAGGATTGCTGGTCACAACGGCTTTGCTTGCGGCCGCAGAGCCAATCGGGAACGAACTCGCAAGTGACATTTTTGTCGGAATGAGGGGGCTGGCTCGGAATGGCAAACACTTTGCTAGCACACTAGACGCGAAAACGATCTTCAATGGAGGAAAGACACTATGGGCGGATGAAGCTGGAACAATTCAAACGGGACGCGGAGCATTCGGTTGGGGCGAATCGACCCCAAACATCAGTACGCAGAGCATTTTCAAGGCCCCACAGCCCGGAAAAGGGCAAAGGTTACTGTATGATGGATTCCACATAGAAGATTTCCCGTCCGATGGGCCATACGCTGACGGCAAGGCATACTTCGCCCGAGAGCGGCCTTTAGCAGAACAGTATTCCGGCTACGGTGAGGGCATCTTGGAAGTAGAGATTCCAAAGTCGATTTACGATGCAAGAATCAAACCTTACGAAGTGCCGTATCTATCGGACCCTAGATTTATGGAAATCCCAATCCCTCATTCGGAATTCGATGTCTTGAATAAGGCACTTCGGAGGCTCCATGGTAAATAGAATCGAAGAATGGGAAACTGCAAAATCGAACATTGGAATTGGGGCGACGCTGAACTGCGTTGTCGTTCGCCACGAGCCATTTGGATTGTTTGTTTCAGTCGAAAATACGACGGCGGTCGGATTGATTGAACGCGTGCGGCTGGTTCAAGATGGATACAGTACGCCGACCGATTTTCCTCAAATAGGCTCGCATATCAAGGCGACAGTCTTGGGATTCCGGGATTACTCTCAGCAAATAGAATTGGCGATTCCCAGGAAAGGTAACACACCGGAGCGTCCAATATCGGCCGAGGCTATGGTTGAAGTTGGCCTTCGCATTGGGGTCGATGGGCAACTCAATTTTTTTGGAGTTGAGGAGATAAATCAAATGCTTGCGAGTGGAAAGTCCGTCCAGCGGATCGAGAAAGGGGATGCACTCGTTGTGAAATCCGGGGAGTCAGCGGATCGTGTGAAAATACAACTAACGGGTTTCTCTGTGAAGGTTATCGTCGCCGATCGTTGTCCAGAACGTGAGACATGACGAAAACGTAGACGTAAAGGTATCACGAACCGTGTCTCGTGAATTCAATGCCAGCACGAA
>JANOZG010000402.1:0-15583 GCA_031429275.1 Planctomycetota bacterium | reverse complement strand
AGATCGCTGCATACGGATGCAATCAACCACGATCCTGCTCATACGTTTATGAACACCGGCACGATGACAGCTGGCCGCCCCGCGATGGGTTCCTGGCTGCTCTATGGACTCGGGTCAGAATCTGAGAGCCTGCCAGGATTTGTGGTCATGGTGTCCACCGGTAAGTTCGGACAGAAGCAACCCATCGCCGCTCGGCAATGGCATTCAGGTTTTCTGCCTGGGCAGTTTCAAGGCGTTGAATTTCGAGGTACTGGCGACCCTGTGTTGTATGTTGGCAGCCCGAAAGGTGTCTCGCAACAGCAGCAACGTGATGTGGTCGATGCGGTGCAGAAACTCAACGGTCTGGCCAATGCACGCTACGATGATCCAGAAATTGCGACTCGCATCAGTCAGTACGAATTGGCATTTCGTATGCAATCCAGCGTACCGGATCTGATGGATGTCAGCAGCGAACCGGCTCACATCTTTGATCTTTACGGGACCAAAGGGGGCGACGGATCGTTCGCATCAAACTGTCTGCTGGCTCGTCGACTGGCGGAACGCGGCACCCGGTTTATTCAGCTGTATCATCGCGATTGGGACCATCATGGTGCTGTGAAGGAGCATTCCGCTGGAACCGCAAAAGAGGTTGATCAGGGAGTGGCGGCATTGATTACTGATCTCAAGCAACGCGACATGTTGAAAGATACGATCATCGTATTCGGTTCTGAATTTGGACGAACGCCGATGGCTCAAGGTAACGGACGAGATCATCATCTGGCGGGGTTCACCATGTGGTTTGCCGGCGGCGGCTTTAAGCCTGGATTCAGCTATGGTGCCACGGATGAACTGGGGTATCACGCCGTAGAAAACGTGGTCTCAGTTCATGATGTGCATGCGACACTCCTGCATCAGATGGGGATCGATCACGCTCGATTTACTTACAAATTCCAGGGGTTAGATTCAAAACTGACGGGAGTTGAAGAAGCAAATGTCATCCATGATTTGCTCGTTTGATCGATCCGACTAAGATAAAAGAATTCAACTGGCAACTCGGTTCTGGTCTGAAAGCGATATTGTTCTGTTTGTTCAACTCCCGGTAGCCCGCCTTTTGTTCTTGAAGTTGCGCGTTTCAGGCCCGGAGGGCCGACATATCCAATGCCGGTGGCGAGAGCCACCGGTATGCGAACACACTGAATCTAAGGCCCGAAGGGCCGACACAATCGCAAATGTGTCGGCCCTTCAGGCCTGAAACGCCGTGTTTTCTGAAATCCGGTGGCTCACGCCACCGGCAGAGGATGTGCCGGGCTTCCAGCCCTGACGATTTGCGCAACTTCTGAACCGACAGGCCAGGCCGCAGTACATCCTGACCTGTCGAACACGGGTTAAACGTCACAATTACGGTCGATACCCTCATTAAGCGGGCCATTGAAATTTATGCCAACGCATTGCTGCTCAATCTTTCAAACCGGAGTTTATTTCGGTTCGGTTTTTCGCTACCGCAGATTTCTGTTTTTTCTGTCTTCATGGGCAGTGCTATTCGCGGTTACAGGCCAATTGGTCGAAGCTGATGAACCGACTGTTGCAGCCGATTCCGAATGGAAAGTCCGCGTCAGTGCCGGGGGAATTGGACGATACGTGGCAGGCCGTTGGGGCATGACAAAGGCGGTGGCGTTCAATACAGGCAAATCGACAAAAACCGGATTAGTGGTAATTACTCCTCCGGGAAGCAAAGGATTGCAATATGCGAAAACGATTACTGTTCCTGCCAGGGCCAGCCTCGAAACGACCTGGCCGGTTCGCGTTGGACAGGTGGAAACAAGGATTTCTGACTTTCCGTATCTTGTATTTCCTGGTGGTGTAGAGGACGGTGTCATTCACAAAACGGCGCAGGACGAGTTCATTCCAAACTATTCCGGGATGATAGATCTCCATCCAATGGTGGGACAGACGGGCGTTCTTGCCAATCGAAACGAATCAGCAGAACAACTTAATAGAACTTTGAAGCTGCTTCGAGTGTTTCTGTACTCAAGGACGCAGGATCCAAAAACCGTAACAATCAACGCGGAAGATTTAAGCCAGCAAAGCGAGTGCCTTGAGCCTTTGGATCAATTGACCGTTACTTCTTCGGCCCTGCTTAATTTTCCCCATGCCATTGCGTCCATTCGCGAGTGGGTTCAGCGGGGCGGAAACCTTTGGATTCGCCTTGACCGTACCGGATTGGATCCAGTGCGGGCAATTCTGTCGGAGGCATTGCCGCTATCGCTCGTCGGGGAAACTTCGACAAATAATGTGACACTCACTCTGAACCCCGCTTACCGGCAGTCCTTGTTTCCAACTCGGAAAGTGGAACGGACATTCGATGAGCCAATCCGTTATGTTCGTCTAATTCAGAGTGGCGGCGACGTGATGTGGAGCATCGATGAATGGCCCGTGGCGATACGTGTACCGGTGGGCCGTGGCTCTGCGATGGTAACGACAGTTGATTCATCAGTGTTCTTCGAACGCAGAGAACGCGAAAACCCGATGACTCCTGAGTATAGGTTGATACCGTCGGCGGAAGTCATGCAGCAGTCCATGTACGGCACCCGTCAGGAATCGACGTTGCCGCAAGCCGTTGTTTCTGAACAGGCTGCCAGTATTATCGGCTACAACATTCCGTCGCAAGCAACTGCCATCCTGCTGACATTGTGTTTTCCTGTACTATTACTGGCAGTTGGTATTTGGCTGCAGCGTAACGAGAAAGGCGAACGATTGATTTTCCTGCTGCCCGCGTTGGCGGGGCTTGTTGCACTTCCGGCAATAGGAATTGGTTCTCTAGGACGTCGTGTTGCTCCAACCACGGTCATTGAAACGGGGCTTGTGCGTTCGGTGCCAGGCTGGAATCGGCAGGTGTCTGACGGCTTTGCTTCGGTATTTGATGTTGGCACAAATGCGCTGAATGTCACTGGAGCGGATGGTGCGATCCTGGAAATTGGCAACGATTCGACGAATCGTAGTTATCGCCAGCTTGTCTGGAACGGGTCAGGCAGTTCGCGGTGGAAAAACCTTGACCAGCCGGATGGCATTCAGACCTTATCAGAACGTTCGACTGAACCACTTGATCGCCCTGTGTCAGTGACTGCTTCTTTTGACGAAAATGGAGTTGTGGGCAAACTCGATTCCGGAGGACTTAAGGACGCTGGAGATGTGATCGTTGCCGGTTTTGGTTCCGAACGAATGAGTGTGACGCTGGAGTCCGATGGCAGTTTTCACGGTACACCCGAAGACGTGTTGTCCAAAGGGAATTACCTGAACAGCAGGCTGGTAACCGATCAGCAACATCGCCGAGCAGAGATCTACGGCTCAATTTTGGAACCGGCCGAACGCGAACGAGCATTTCCGGAGACCGCAAGTCTAATGTTCTGGGCGGAGTCAAATCATGTCTCGTTAAACATCGGCGATGCGAATGCGCGGCGGCAGCGTTCTTTGCTGTGTGTTCATCCGCTGAGGATATTGAGTCCTGATGTCGGAGCGAAATTCACTATTCCATCTGCGTTTATTTCATATCGCACAACATCCAATGCTGAAGGGGGCGGATTCAGCGGCGTGTATGACAATTCCAAGCGTGAGTGGACAAAAAAGGAAGAGGCCAGCACGTCATTTCTGCTATGTCAGATTCCCGACGCTTGTCTGCCGTTTGACACAGAAACCGCCAAACTCGATTTGACAATCAGAGCAGGCTCAAGAACACTGTCATTGTCTGCCGGTGGCTTTGACGCGCAGACGTTGATCAGCACACTGGTAAGTCCTCTTGGAAAACAGACGATCACTATTCCGCCGGATCTCATCAGAGAATCTCTTCGTGACGGAAAGTTCTATCTGACACTCTCCGTGAGCGATCTCGAGAACTCTGAGCAAGACGAGGAAGCATCGGAGACTCAGGATGACTATTGGGAAATATCGCAACTTCAATTTACATTGACAGGGAAACGAACGACAGAGTCGCCATGAGTTCAGTCGTGCAGTGACTGGCGGATCGTGACGATTGCTGGCTGCAGAATAAGGCTGTCAGACGTTTCTACGTTTAACAGTCAACCGCAGGCGTACTCGTTGTCTTTGTTTCGCGTATGCCTGCGGCTGAACGGCTAAACAAGTTTTGTGAGAGTACTTATGCACCAGTGCCTATGTGGCCGAAAGCAACACTTCCGCCACAATAATCGCACCGGTCAATGTGACGGCGGCCAATGCTGTGCGAGATGTGATGATGTCAGGACTGGTAAAAAACTGCCTCAAAGAACCAAGGCGATGCCATAATACGAGTCCCGATGGAATCGTGACAACTCCGAAGGCAATCATCAGCCACAAGGGGGTCCCGGTTCGGAGCATTTCGCCGCAGTCGCCAACACGGTCAATTGCCCCTACGGCAATGTAAGCGCCATTCGTCACCAGACAGAATCCCGCAAAGAACGTCGCCAGGTTTCGCAGCATCTTCCTGCGAGCCGAAATCAGCAAACAAAGTCCGAGCGGTAACAGGGAACCGATAATCGGCCCCAGCCACACGACAACCGATGGATTTGGATTCGGATTGACGTCAGTCCTTGAAATCGACATTGGGTGCAGGACAACACCTGTCACATGACCGCGCGTAATCACTGCTCCAGCGACATGTCCAAGTTCATGCACAGCCATCATGCCGAACCAGCTCAACGCCAGGATCGAAGCAACAAACAGAATCTGATTTTGACGTTGCATTCAGAGTTCCGATCGATGTCGCCTGAAGACTATTCAGCAAATTCCCAGGCTGTTCGATATCGTCCCGACTCTTCGATCCATGCCAGTAAGGATTGAAAGAACGGGGACGACGCCAGCGTCGCGCTGTCACCAATGATAATCAATTTGCGTTTTGCACGCGTCAATGCAACGTTCATCCGTCTGGCATCGGACAGGAATCCGATTTCGCCAATGGAATTCGAACGCACCAGCGAGATGACCACCGCTTCCTTCTCGCGTCCCTGAAATCCATCAACCGTATCGATTTCCAGTTGATCGTAGATCGCATTTTCTCGCAGCCAGCGTACCTGAGCTGCGTATGGCGCGATGACAGCGATATCGGACGGCAACACACCAGCTTCACACAAGGCATTGACCTGTTTTAGAACCAGACGACCCTCTTCTGGATTGCGTTTGCTCAAGCCTTCCGGTTCCAGTTCTTCCTGCCAGCCGGTCCCAGCAGTATCGATAAATGTGACTGGATCGTCGGAGACCAATTCGCTCTGAATGCGTGGGAGATCAGACAGTACGTGTGAGCGCACAGAATCGTCTGCGATCAAACTGTTGTCGTAGAAGTGCCTGGACGAAAAGCCCATGATCGACTCGTGCATACGATATTGCACAGTCAGCTGCCGAGTAACCAAGTCACCATAGTGATTGACAAGTCGCTCCATCATGCTGATGGCATAACCTTCTTTCTTTGCCGCGTCCGACAGAATTGTTGGTGGCAACTGAAGGTGATCGCCTGCCAGAATCAATCGATCCGCACGATGCAACGGTACCCAGCAACCAGGTTCGACACTTTGACATGCTTCATCAATGACCAGCACATCGAATCTCAGATCTTCGAGGACTGAATCATCAAACGTGGTCGTCGCACAGATCACGCGAGCATCCTTCAGAAGGTCACTGATCGCTTGTTTTTCCAGCAGCCTCGCGTGTCGCTTCAGTTCTCTTGCCTCCTGACGCTGCTGACCTCGCTGGCCCGGAGCAGGTCTGCCCCGAGTATAACGGTCGGCCTTTCGTTCAATTTGTTCGGCTTCCCGCATCATCTGATGGACCACCATCATGGATTCGTGGCGGCCGACGAGTGCGTCGAGCGAATGTTGCCGCAGATCCTCCGAAACTCGGGCGGGATGTCCCAGCCGGACCGCAGGTTCACCAACGGCGAGTAAACGTTCCAGCAGATTGTCCACAGCCGTGTTGCTAGGCGCGCAGGCGAGAACTCGCTGTCCGCGAGCGACCAGCAAACGAATCACCTCGACAACGGTCGTTGTCTTTCCTGTGCCAGGCGGACCATGAATAATCGCAAGATCATTGGCGGCCAGAGCGTGCCGAATGGCATCATGCTGGGACGCATTCAGACGCTGCGAAATGTCCGTGGGAGGCTTCATATTGGTATAAAACGTCGGCTCACGTTCGCCCAGCAGCATGTCTCGCATTTGAGCATGACGCCCTTTGGCTTTCACTGCGGACTGCATTGCGCCCGCCTGCCGTTTGCGAGTCACTTCGTCGGGTGACAGGTCCAGGCGAAAGCGATCACTCGATGGCCAATCGTCAACCGCCACTTCCAGCGAATCCATTCGCCGCGCGCTAACGACGCCCTGCAGTGATTCGGCATCCTCGTCCCGATTGTCCGACAGCAGAATCGGGCTGCCGACTTTGAACCGATTCCAGGGCAGGCGATCCGGAGACCGTCGCTTTGCTAATGTAATTAGATATCGCCCGCCGAGACCTGTGGTGTGCGTGCGAATGACAAGGTCCAGCAGTGTCTCGCCGGAACGTTCAGCACTGTCTGACGATTGAGCCTTCCGACGCTGCGCTAAACGTTCGCGTTCTGCTTCACCTTCCATCTCAAGCCAGCGATGCATGTTTGCGAAATGTTTATCGGCGAGCAGCGGCCGCCTGGCGGAAGACTTCATTCAGGAACCAGAACATGTAAGAGTGAAAATTGCTTTGATGGCGAATTCTAACTCGACCAGGGGCGAATGAGGCGTGCCGATCTCCTGAAACGTTGATTTTCCCAGTGCAATGCGTTTTGAATTTTTGAATTACTTCCAATACGTCAGCTTCAGAATTCCCGCCACGATCGCTCCCACGGTGCCAGCAATCAGCATTTGAAGGACTGTGCTAAGATCTGACTTCGTGAAGTAAAAGACAGCCACCGTACCGATTGTCGCCCAGCAGATGGCAATCAGACTCAACTGCGTTCGCTGCTTACGTTCATCTGCTGACAATGGGGCCGAATTCGCTTTCGGCTCAGCCTTTGGTTTTTCAGCCCTGGACTTTGGAGCGTTGCCAGCCTTGGCTGGACCTTTCGTCTCTGGTTCTTCCTTTGCAGCAGCTTCATCGCGCATGCCCGGAGCATAGTACTTTGCAATCGCCTGATTGACAGATCGCGGAACGGCCAGCACCGCACGCATTGGAAAGCCGGATCGCATACGGATCTCGTCTTCCAGAGCCGGACTGGGCTCATCAATGCAAGCGACCAGCAACCGACCGCGATCTTCAAAAAGCGGCAGGCAGGAGTGCTTCTTGACGACTCGGCGAGGAATCATGTCCAGCACGCTGTCTTCCGGAAGCATGTCTTCCAGATCGACAAACGGCAGACGATGTTCGATCGCCAGTGCGCGAGTTGCTTCAATTGGTTCGACGAGTTTCATCTGCACGACAGCATCGCGATGATTCAATCCTCGGGCTTCAGCGAAGTGTTCGATTTCCGATACCTGTGCGCGTTTTACGAGTCCTTTGGAAACGAGGTATTCCAGCACCGTTTTGGGTTCATCGTCGGCCGTAGCTGAAGGCGCGCGACCCAGACTTAGATCATATTCATGTTTGCCGTCCGGGTCAGTCAGGCACAACATGGCCTTCGCCATTTCGTTCAGCAGTTCCTGAGATCGAACCAGATATTGCCCCGTGGAATACTTTCGCACATGCGCGTTGAGTTTACGGTAATTCGCACGGATCTT
Source organism: Planctomycetota bacterium (assembly GCA_031429275.1). GTDB lineage: Bacteria > Planctomycetota > Planctomycetia > Planctomycetales > Planctomycetaceae > SXXK01. Next base: position 7,883 of record JANOZG010000402.1, on the reverse strand, counting down.
TTCAATGTCGTCTTCAAACTGCACCAAGCGCAACAGAGTATAATGATCTGGCGGGCGAGTCCCTGCCGGAATACCCAGCCACTCTTTGTAGACGTCGATCTCAGACACAAGTTCTCTCCCGATCTTTCTGGTTCCATCAAGCTCTGCGGGCGGTATAGCACGTCAAACATTGACCGACAAGCGTTCCTGAGGAAGTCAAAACGGGAATTGTCCGTCCAGATCCGATTCCGCGAGATCCACGAGGAATGCCGAAAGTCGTTCGACCATAATCTCCATCAGTCGTTGTCCTTTTTCAGCGGTCGCCGCATGAGGATTACCAGCTCCCGTGTTGGTCGTGAGCAGGTGCCATGGCCGCGTAATCGACACCCAGCCGTGATTGACTCCGTCAAACCGAGTCAACGCAGTTTCGCCATTGTCTGCCATGAGCGAACCATCGGCGTTCTTGTTGACGAGATGCCCGAAGAACGCCAACGCCAGCGACGTTTCGACTTCGCCGGCGTGGTCGTCAAGTTCCTGAAAAATGGACTTTTTGACATCAGCGGTCAACCCTCGAAACCAATCGCACAGGAAGAGCTGCACGTCAGTCGTGCCATGCAGTTCACGCAGCAGTGGTTTAAATTCATTTCCGCCATGACTGTTGAGAATCAATAACTTGTGAATTCCGTGGCCTTCCAGTGATTCCACCAGATCCTGAATCACCATCCCCAGGGTTGAAGGGTTCAAATTCAACGACAGCCGAAACTCAGACTGGTTTGTTTCTGTGCCGTAGGGAATCGCAGGCAGCAGGACCACCTTGGCTCCTTTGTGCCACGCTGCTTCACAAATGCGGGATCCGATCGCTTCTGCTTCAAACGTATCGGTGCCATACGGCAAATGCAGATTGTGCGGTTCGGTCGCACCCATTGGCAGCACAGCGACCTCATATTCGCAGTCTTTCACGTGAGCAAAATTCGTTTCAGCCAGAATCCACGGACGCATAATTGGTTTCCTTTTTTTCAGCAGGTCAGCCTGGTAATAGTCTATTGAGAGAAAATGTAAGACAGATGCCTACCTAGAGCCATTCAGTGGCTACGCTCGCAGCCGGTCACCCCAGAAGTCGCTTCTTCCGACGGCAACAGCTGCCGTGCTGATCTTATTCAACCTCAGCATCAGCGGGAACGTTGGCCAGAATGCGTTTGGCTTCGGCGACCTGACTTTGGACGGCTGTGTCGTGTTCATAAAGTACCACAGCTGCCTGCAGTGCGGCTTTCGCGGCTGGCATTTGATCTGTGTTATTCGCTGCAGCTTTGAAGCGGCTAATGACCATTTCAAAAAGTTCATCGCGGCCATTCGCCAGCGGTTTTCCATCCCACTGCTTGAGCGTTGTTGCAAGGTATTCCATCAGAAAAGCATTTTCCGGATCACAACTAACAACCTCGTGAATCAGTCGCAACTGTTCGCGAGCTGTCGCGGCGTCGCCACCATTGTAGAGGTCAAACGTGTTGCGAATGAGTCTCTGAATTTCTGAATCAACCGTCGCGCTGCCATCCTTGTCAGCTCGTAAAGTACGGGTGAATTTGTATTGATCCGCTTTTTCGATCAACGCCCTAATCTCTGGTTCCGCATCAGGCAGCAAATTGTTCGTCAGCAACGGTTGAAGATATTCGTCTCTGGCAAGTTCCCATGCGGGGCTGGCGGGCTGCTTAAATATGGCTCGCGCCGAGTTCAAATTCTGCTCGGGATCAATCTTCGGGCGTCGAATGAGCCACACGCCTATGACCACAATCAGCCCGAACAATGTGATGAGCACAAAGATGTTGTCAAAGAAGCGGGCGACGGGAGACTTATCGAGAGCGGCTGTCGCTTCAGCCCGCATCATGTTGCTGACGATCGTCGCCGGGCCTTGTTGTCCTGAAGGTGTTGGAGCTTCATTGAAATCGCGTGGACTCGTCTCTCCGGGAGCCGGTCGATCCATCGTGGGCGATTCCGAATTGTCCTCCATGTATTGTAAGCGAGCTCGGATCTGCTCAAGGCGTTTCATTAAAACCAACGCATCGTGAGGACGTTTGGCAGAATCCTTCTCCAGCAACTGACATACAAGATCTTCGAGTAATCGTGGCAGATCCGGGACAAAGCGACTTGGCTTGTCGAATTGCGAAAACTGGTGTTTCTGCAAAATATCGTTAGACGTCGCGCCGGTGAATGGCGGACGTCCGGTTAGCATCGCGTACATCACAGCACCCAGAGAATACAAATCGCTGCGCTTTGATGGTCGCTGGCCGCGAGCTTGTTCTGGCGACATATATTCCGCTGTTCCGACAATACCTCCTGTGCGTGTTAATCGCGAAGTTGCAAACAGACTGGCAACACCAAAATCAGTGAGCTTAATCACGCGATCTTTTGTCAGCAGCAAATTAGACGGCTTCAGGTCTCGATGCACGATGCCAGCATCATGTGCGGCTTTCAGTGCAGATGCGATCTGCAGCGACATGTCGATGACTTCTTTCCACGGAATACGTTTTCGATCAATAATCTCCGTGGTCAGCGTTGAGCCGTCGACATACTCCATAGAATAATAAAACGTAGCGTCGTCCGTGGTGCCATCTTCGTACAACTCCACAATATGTCGATTCGACAACTTCCGGAGTGATTCAATCTCACGATGAAATCGTTGTACAAAACCATCTTCACGAGCCATCGACGGCGGCAACACTTTCACAGCCGCAGTCTTTCCGGTGACTTTGTGAACCCCCAAATAGACGTTCCCCATTCCGCCCGCGCCAATTTTACGTTCCACTCGATAGGGGCCGACCTGATCCGGATGCATCGCTGTATGTCCTGTGTGAAGAGTGCTTTCCAGTTCAGACTATAACATCCATGGCTTGCAGGGCAATGAGTTTACCGATCAGTCCACGGACGTCGTTTGCAGAAACCATGACGAAGACCATGTGGTCGCACGACGAAATTATGGCATTGCGAGCATCTTTCGAGCATCTGGACCAATAAAATTGCCGAAGGCGCTAGGGAATGCCCTGAAATTCAGATTCTGGAACGTTGCCGTGCTGATACTAACCGGTGTTTTCCTGCTGCTGCTGACGACCTGGATGTTGTGGTGGTGGCTTGTTGGTGAGTCCCGCAACATCCGCTGGATGCGTAATTGGTTTGCCACATTCTTTGTCGTGATGGCAGCATTCGTGTGCTTTGGTGCCGGGGCCTGGGTGACGCATCGCTACGACGAAGCCCGCTATCGCAAGCTGGTTGTTGAGTTCTCACAGCTATTGGAAGAGCGACTGGCTGAAAACCGGACGCAGGACGTTAGAGACGCGTTGCTTCATGTCAACACTGAACCAGACGAATGGTCCAGCTTTAGTCGTGACCGCCTGGTTCGAGTCACAGAAGTCACAGAGGCTCTGCGAAGAAGCTCCAGCCACGCGGTGGCGGAAAAGACATCAGGCGAACGAAGCGTGCATTAGCTCAGGGCAATCCTTAGTTTTGGCGATCTACTGACAAAGTAGAGATGTCGAATTAAAACGTCTGTTCCGACGCAATTGGGTTCTCCATGATGGCTGGGGTTCGTTTCTTTTTGTGGCCCGCCCGTTTTGTCGTCATCGCCGCGAAGAATCCACCAGCCACCGCACCGAGCAGATGACCTTCCCATGATACATATTGCCCGGCAGTTGGAAGCAATCCCCAGAACAGACTGCCGTAGAGAACAACGACAAGAATTGCGGTTATGGCCGACGCAATCTTGCGTTCAAAGAACCCGGCAGCCATCAGAAACACGGCAAGTGCGTAAATCAAACCGCTGGCACCAACATGGATCTTGGGTCGTCCCAGAACCCATAACATGACGCCAGACATTATCGTCAGGCAAATGATGATGCGTTTTGGGTTATCTCGCGTAAAGGCCAGCATCGACAGCAGCACGACCAAAGGTATCGTATTGCCGAGCAAATGATTAAACCCATCATGCAAAAACGGCATGGTAAAGATACCAGCCAGCCCATGCAGCGTGCGAGGTTCCAAACCATACAAATTCAGATTGTATGAGGTGACCTGCAATGGCAGGTTAATCAGATAAACAAGCCACGTGAACCCCACAAATGTCAGGACACTGAACAGATTCTTTTTGACTTGAAGATTCATGGAATTGCTCCATTGCCCGAGCCAGTTCTGCTTGCGCAGTGAACTCAGTGTTCGCTGCAGGCGTTGAAAACGTTCGGCTGGTCTATTCGGATCAAACGATTTCAGGCCAGCTGAGATTTATTCTGCACGCGGTCCGGAATTGGGTCAAAAGTCCCCAGCCGCACAATTTTGAACTGCTGCTATTCCTCGTCTGCTCGGAGTTTTGCCATGACGTTCAAGTCTTCCAGTGTCGATGTATCCTGAGTCGATTCACGGCCGGCTGCGATGTCTCGCAACAGACGACGCATAATTTTTCCGCTGCGAGTTTTGGGCAACGCCGTGGCAAAACGAATCTGATCCGGTGTCGCCAATGCGCCGATGGTGTGGCGGACGTGCTGGATGAGTTGCTTCTTGAGGTCTTCGTCGCCTTCTCCACTTTTAAGAGACACGAAACAACAGATGCCTTCGCCTTTGAGTTCATGCGGAAATCCGACAACGGCCGCTTCGGCCACTTTGGCATGCGCGACCAGGGCGCTTTCTACTTCCATGGTGCTGAGTCGATGACCAGAGACATTAATCACGTCATCCACACGCCCCATGACCCAAATATAACCGTCTTCATCATGACGAGCTCCATCTCCAGCGAAGTAGCAGCCCGGGATGTCGTGAAAATACGTTTGCTTGAAACGTTCATGATCGCCATACAGCGTTCTCAGCATCGACGGCCATGGTTGCCGCATCACCAGCAAACCGCCTTCGTTTGGCCCCAAACTCTGGCCATCGCGCGTCACAATATCCGGCACAACTCCTGGTAACGGACGAGCACAGCTGCCTGGCTTGGTCGCAGTAACTCCAGGGAGCGGACTGATCATGATGGAACCGGTTTCGGTCTGCCACCAGGTGTCCACGATCGGGCAACGTTCCTGACCGATGACGCGATGGTACCACATCCATGCTTCTGGATTGATGGGCTCGCCGACTGACCCCAGAAGTCGCAGGCTCGACAAATCATATTTCTCCGGCCATTGATTGCCCCATTTGATGAAGGCACGAATCGCAGTCGGTGCCGTATAGAAGATGCTGACCTTGTATTTTTCGATCATCTCCCAGAATCGACCTTCGTCAGGCCAGTTTGGAGCGCCTTCGTACATGACAACCGTCGCACCGTTTGACAGCGGACCGTAGCAGATATAGCTGTGTCCAGTGATCCAGCCGATATCGGCGGTACACCAATATGTGTCATCTTCTTTCAGGTCAAATACCCACTTCGATGTCATCATCGTGCCAAGCAAATAACCGGCGGTGGTGTGCATCACGCCTTTGGGCTTACCGGTACTGCCGGATGTGTACAGAATGAACAGTGGATGTTCGCTGTCCAGCTGCACGGGATCGCAATCGGCCGACATGCCTTCCATAAGTTCGTGCCACCAGAAATCGCGATCCGGCACCATATCGACATCGCCACCGCTTCGTCGCACGACAACAACTTTTTCGACGGACGGCGATTTGTCCATACTCGCATCGACCGCCGCTTTCAGAGGAACTTCCTTGCCGCGACGCCATCCGCCATCGGCAGTGACGATAACTTTTGCCTGAGCGTCATTATTTCGGTCGGCAACGGCATCGGCACTGAAGCCACCAAAGATGATCGAGTGAACAGCACCAATGCGCGCACAGGCCAGCATCGCGATTGTGAGTTCCGGAATCATCGGCATGTACAGTGTTACGCGGTCGCCGGTCTGCACGCCGAGCTTCTTCAGCACGTTGGCAAATTTACAGACTTCGCGATGAAGGTCCTGATATCGCAGAACTCGGGTATCCCCCGGCTCACCTTCCCAGATGATTGCAGCCTTGTTGCGATTCGGGCCTTTGCAGTGTCTATCAAGGCAGTTGTAACTGGCGTTGATCTTGCCACCAACGAACCATTTTGTGTCGGGCATGTGTCCTTGCAGAACACTGTCCCAACGCCGGAACCAATCCAGATTTCCAGCCATCTCGCCCCAGAACCCAGCCGGATCATCCTTAGCGCGATTCCACATGGCTTCATATTGCTGTTCGCTGCTGATATGAGCATTGGCAGAAAATGTCGCCGGAGGTGCAAAGGTTCGGGTTTCTTTCAGTGAACTCTGAATATTCTGATTGCCAGGCTGAGTCATGCCGTGATTTGCTCCTGCGGGATTGGTCGGCGGTGTGGAGAGGTTTAGGGATGCGTATTTTGGAGACGTCAGACCGAATTGTCCACCAGCCAAGCCCCCCGAGTTAAACTCTTTTCTGCGGAGACTCGTTTTTGTGAGCCTGAAATGCGTAGTTTGACTATTCAAAACGGAAGAGCCGCTATAGTTTATCGCTTCATCACGCATTCATCATGATTCAACAACGCCTGCGCCAGCATGGCTGCAGCCGCGACATCTATGGCGTGGATGTCCGCACCATGAGGGGCCTGGCCAATTTTCAGCAATTCATCAGCTTCAGTCGGATGGCTGCGAAAGTGCTCCAACTGTTCCTTGTAAAGTTGACTCAGGATTTGCGTTTCTCGCTCATCCGGCTTTCGGCTCATACATCGCAGGCAGCCTTCTTCAATCATCGTCGAAACATCTCCTGCGGCATCGCGATGCAGCGACTCACCAAGCACACGCGCGGCTTCCACGTATTGAATTCCATTGAGCATCACCAATGCCTGCAAAGGTGATTCCGTTCGTTCCCGTTTAGCAGCGCAGACGGCTCGGCGTGGCGCGTCGAAGGCGATCATGGCCGGCGGCGGGCCAGTGCGACGCCAGTTTGTATAGATACTGCGACGATAGACATTATCACCTTCACTGGCCGCTGCTGGCTTAAATGCTTCTGTCATTTCATAAGGATTTACGGGCGGGCCGCCGATTGTTTCCGTCAACAATCCCGCTGCCGCCAAGGCGTTGTCGCGAATCATCTCCGCCGACAACCGAAATCGTGGGCCTCGCCCCAGCCACTCGTTGTCAGGATCATCGGCCATCGTCTTTTCATCGGCCATGCTGTGTTGGCGATAGGTCTTTGTCAGGACAATCGTCCGCACAAGTTTTTTCATATCCCAATTCGACTCAATCAGTTGCAGCGCCAGCGAATCAAGGACGTCCGGATAAAGCGGGCGAGTTCCCTGACTGCCGAAATCTTCAGCGGTCTTTACAAGTCCTCGCCCAAAGATACTCTGCCAGACTCGATTCACCGTCACGCGTGCCGTCAGAGGATGTTTTGGATCGGTCAGCCATTTCGCCAGTCCAAGTCGGTTCTTTGGCGCATCGACGGGGAATGGTGAAAGTACTGCCGGAGTTCCCGGAAACACTTCCTCGCGTCGCTGAGTGTACTCACCTCGAAACAAAACATAGGCCTTCCTGGGCTGCGGGAGTTCCTGCATCACCATGATTTCTTTTAGCCCATCATTGTACTGCCCTAAAGCTCCGCGAGCTGTTTGCAATGCCGTCCGATGTTGGGCCCAAACGTCATCCACGGCAGATCGGAAGTGATCGAAGAGCATGGCACGCTGATTCGCATCGAGCTGGTCAGCGGGCAATGCCAACAGGCGGTGTGCCGCCGCTTCATCAAACGTCGAGATCGCTTCGATATCACTGAGTCGCCGCGAGTAGACTCGAAAGTCATCGATCATCCCGCCCTTGAATCCGCGATCGCGAAATCGTTCCCCCAACGCGATGTTGTCGCCGCCACCGCCAGTGATTTCACGTGTGAGATTGTCTTTCACAACATTGATGTCTGTGATCGCACCGTTGATGCGTAAACCGAGTCCAGCC
>JANOZG010000401.1:0-2047 GCA_031429275.1 Planctomycetota bacterium | reverse complement strand
CCGACATCGCCCCAGAACTGCATCCCGCCCAAAGTCAGCGCACCGGGTGAGGGGGCGGAGGATTCGGTCATTTCTGCATCCTCAGCATCTTCAGCGATCGGATTCGGAATCGATTCATCGGCAAAGTTCTGACGCAGGCCGTTGAAGACACTAACGGCAAATGCGTAGCCCAGTTGATACATGATTTGACGTCGGCTTAACATTTCAACAAATCGCAAGATTCCAGAGATTCACACACAGTTACACGAAGTCACAAAAAGCTTGATTTCGGCAGAATCGAGGCGACGCATTCACACATTCGTCCGCTTCCACCGCAATCGTGGGGTTCGTCGACACAGCGGCCATGTATTGTTGAAATGCACGTCGTTCGGTGCCATGGCGACGACCGGTATGAACAAGATGCAGCATGATCAGGACTCCTGTGCATCGAAGTGACTCCGTGAAGTGCATTTCATAAACGAATGTATCTGTTTAAGCTACTCTCCGATTACGATTCGCTGCGCAAGATTCGAAATCCGTTTCAAAAATCCTCGCGCCGACGGTGCGAAGGCAATATTGCGATACTCAATATAGTGATCCCTCTATGCAACGATTCCTGCAATGGTTCAATAACCTGTACGTCGTCTGGCTGATGAGTGTCGCAGTAGTCGCGTTCATGAGACCATCGACGATGCTGTGGTTCGACAAGCCGTGGATCTTCTGGTCTTTGGCGGCGTCGATGCTGGGAATGGGGCTGACACTCAGTCTGGATGACTTTCGACAGGTCGCAAAAATGCCCGGCTGTATCGTGCTGGGCTTTGTAGCACAATATACGATCATGCCGTTAACTGGATGGATGGTTGCTTCTGTGTTGCAGCTCGAAACTGGCCTGGCGGTCGGTATTATTCTGGTCGCCAGTTGTCCGGGAGGCATGGCGTCGAACATGATCAGCTATCTTGCGAAAGCGAATGTCGCCGCATCAGTGGTCATGACGCTGGCTTCCACTTTGATGGCTTTTGCGTTTACGCCAATGTGGACCAGTATCCTTGCGGGGAAAATCGTGCCGGTGGATATCTGGGGAATGTGTCTTTCAGCACTTCAACTCACGGTGGCTCCTGTGGTTCTGGGAGTCCTGATTCGCTGGCGTCTTCCACGGACTGCCGACCAGATCGGCATTTTTGGCCCGACGATCGCAGTTTTGGCTTTTACTTTGGTGACGGGAGGAATTGTCGCCGCGAGTGCTCAGGAGATCTCTGCAAATTTCGGGCGACTGGCGTTAGCCAGCCTGATGCTGCACATCATCGGTTTCTCAGCGGGATATGCAGTGCCAAAATTATTAAGATATCCCGAATCGATTGCTCGCACGATCAGTATCGAAGTGGGAATGCAGAATGGCGGCATGGCCGCAGCGATGGCCAAACAGCATTTTGCTGCGATGCCCCTTGCGGCAGCGGCTGCTGTGTTCAGCGGTGTCCTTCAGAATATCCTTGGCGGCATCATCGCGGCATGGTGGAAACGGCGAGATTGCTGACGTTTGTTGTTCCTGTGAAACGGATGACGCGTGGCTCGCTGGATTTGTCGTGGAGAAAAAAAGAATAGATCCTGCTGAGAGCGAATCTTACAGGTTTTGGTTACGATACGTCGATCAGCATGTCAGTCCGCGTTCGACCCGGAATTACGTTCAACCAATGCGAGATCTATAGTGTTGTCATCCCGCCAGTTTACGTTGTTGGTTTTTATCGTTACGCTCGCTCGCGGCGTGGTGTGTTCGTCGCAAGAGAGAATTACTTCGGCAGACAACACGCTGCAATCCGTCGCGGGGTTCACGAAAACGTATTGTGTGGAATGCCACAACGCTGCTGAGATGACAGCCAGCCTGAACCTCGAAGACTTTGGCACCAGCGTCGCTCATTCCACACAGACATGGGATTCAGCGATCTGGGAAAAAATCGTCAAGCGCCTCCGCGCTCGCCAGATGCCGCCGGCGACAGCGAGGCATCCTGCTGATGAGGAATACCAGCAATCGATCGCGGCGCTGGAAGCAATTCTTGATCAGGCAGCGATCAAG
>JANOZG010000400.1:0-4367 GCA_031429275.1 Planctomycetota bacterium | reverse complement strand
TGCATGGCCATCCTTTAAGGTGATCTCCTGATCGTACCAGTCGGAATCCAAAATCAGTTCGGTTCTGGTCGATGGCAATCGCGTGATGATCGAATCCGTACCGCTGCCAAGTAATCGCACTTTCGAAGGCATCCAGACAGCGTTCCGAAACGAATAGGTCCCCGGCAGCACTTTCACCGTGCCACCGCCCAGCCGTGCCACATAGTCCAAAGCGGCCTGAATGACTTTGTCAGTCTGCCCGATCATGTCGCCCGATGTCTGGCCAACCGTGATCGTGAGTCGTTCGTCCCAGTTCGGTTCGAAGCGTTCGTCTCCATCGGTGGCTCGCGGATTTGTCACCGCCGGCGGATCGTCAGCAAGCACAGCACGACCACTCAGCGCCGTCAATGCTGCCGAACCCGCGAACGCTGACAGAAATCTCCGCCGATCAACTCCAGAACGAGCATGTGACATTGTCTGCAACTCCTTGAAAATCGTTAATAGTCTCTGCCGAGATCGGTAAGATCGTTCCAGGCGCCAAACGTCGCTGCGTAGTAGCTGAATGTCAGAACGGGTGTCATGAAACCAGGTTCACGACAACAACTCATCGCGTACTCGCCCAGTGCCCGCGATCGGATGCGGGCGGCCTTGTTGGTCGGGGATGGTGGTGGATTCGTCGTAGCCTAAAAGGTGATAGGCGGTGGCTTGCATGTCTTTGGGGGAGATCGGGACGTCGGTGACGTCTCCTCCGATTGAGTCGGTCGAGCCGACAACTCGACCGCGTGCCATGCCTCCGCCAGCGAAGACGGACGAGTAAGCTCGTGACCAGTGATGACGGGCACCGCCGGTTGGCTTGGAATCTATTTGCGGTGTACGACCATGCTCGCTGGTACACAGAACCAGCGTCTCGTCCAGCAGACCTCGCTCATCCAGATCATTAATCAACGCGGAGTAGCTTTGATCGAAGACGGGCAACAGGTAGTTTTTCAGACGAGGAAAATGATTCGAATGAGTATCCCAGACTGACGCACCGTGTGGTCCGAATGGATCCCAGAAGACCGACACAAATCTGGCTCCTGCTTCCACCAGACGCCGTGCAGCAAGCATTGACTGACCGAACAATGTCATGCCGTAGCGATCACGCAGCGAGTTCGGTTCCTTGCCGACATCGAGTGCCTGTCGAATGCGATTGGAGCCGATGAGCGATAAAGCACGCTGCTGATGATCCGTGTAGTTCCCAATCTCCAGAGCCTGATCCAGCATGGGACGAGTCGCATCAAACTGCTGCAGCAGATGGACGCGTGCATCGAACCGATTTGCGGAAAGCTCTGCCGGCAACTGACAGCCTTCTGACAATTGAAACTGCGATGATCGGAGGATGCCAGCATGCGGGTCGAGGACGTTTTCCGTCTGTCCATCAGCATTAAGCTTTGGAACAACGACCGTACCAGTTCCGTTAAAATCCGACCAGAAAGGATCGAAGCTGTTTCCAAGGAATGCGCCATAAGGTCCTGCCTGATTCGACGAGCTGCCCTTTGAACAGAATCGCCATGGCAACCCAATACTTCGCGGCAGAGTCGGCGATCGTTCGCCCAAACGGCGGCCATCCAGATAGTCCACGATGGATCCCATGAACGGCCATTGCTGAGGATCTCGCGGGCTGGTTTCGAGTGGAATGCTGTAGGTCGGCATTCCGGTCATCACATAGGCACAGCAGTGAATGGGATACTCATGAGTCATTGAGCGAACGATGGTCAGTTTGTCGGCTATGCTCGCAATCTGTGGCAACCCTTCACAGATCTGCAGGCCCGGGACAATAGTGTCGATGGCCTTCATCTCTCCCTGAATCTCCGAGGGAGCCTGGGGTTTGGGGTCGAACGTTTCGTGCTGCGGTGGAGATCCAAACAGGAATACAAAGATGCAGGCTTTGGCTTTCCCACCGGGATTCGTTGTTGAAAGTGGTGATGCAAGAACCGGCATGCCGGTATTCAACCCCAGGGCACTGATACCTCCGATGTGGAGCAGATCACGACGTGTGATGCCATTGCAAAGCGTTTTCCGGCTGCCGGAAATATTGAGCATCGGCGAACTCCAGGTCGCGTGTGAGTTGAAGTCTCCAGTCGGCGGCGTGACAGGTGTACTGTACGCCCGTCGCTCCGCCGACGGGAAGAGCCCCAGACATTATCCTGCGGCAGAAAGTTGACAGAATCCAGATTTATCAGGCCCGAACCTTCTGCCCTCTCCTGATTGTGGTTAAAAACCATCGATCGGTTCGCCATAATAAATCTGATGTGGACGTTGAGATTCGTCGTGCCACACGGCAGTCGCTGGAATTCCCAAGGCATTGTAAATTGTCGCCGCCATGTTTTCGGGCTTTTGCGGATTGCTTGCCTTTTACACTAACTCCTTCACCACTGACTGATGATCCAGCAGATACTGAGGTCGGCCGCTATTGTCCGGGATCGTGGCTGTTCGAACGTCGATTCCCAGCTGATGATACAGCGTTGCGAAGACTTCCTGATAGTGAATTGGTCGATCCTGAGGCACTTCGCCCAGACGATTTGTCGAACCAATTACCTGGCCCATTCGCATGCCGCCACAAGCCAGCAGAGCACATGATGCCTGAGGCCAGTGATCTCGTCCGCCGCCTGGATTGATTCGCGGTGTTCGGCCGAATTCGCCCCAGGCCACGACGCTGACATCCTGATCAAGACCGCGAATATGCAGGTCCTCAACCAGAGCCGTAATGCCTTGATCGAATTTTGCCAACTGTTCGGGAAGGCGTTCGAAATTCTGGCCGTGACGATCCCAGCTTCCGAATGACAGCGTCACACATCGCACACCCGCTTCGACAAGTCTGCGGGCCATCAGAAACTGGTCCATCCAGTGCGGCCCGGCATCTTCGCCAAACGCCGGTGAAGATGCCCCGCGACCGTAACGATCTCGCAGAGCCGCATCTTCTTTTTCCAGATCCAGTGCTTCAACAAGTTTACTTGATGTCAGCACATCGAACGCTTTCTTCGTGTTTGCATCCGCGCCCTGCAGGCTGGTGCTGGCGTCTGAGTGACGACGAAACACATCGAAACTGGTTAGCAACGCCTCACGATCACGCAGTCGATCGAGCGTAATGTTGTTCAAACGCATATTGGCCATACCTTCGCTCTCGGGCTGAAACGGAGCGTAGGCCGAACCAAGAAATCCCGGCAGTCCCGGATTCGAATACGGTGCGTGCCCCGTCTTGGTTGTCAGCCCGACAAACGGTGGAACGGCTCGGTCCACAGCTCCGTGCAGGCGAGACACAGCAGAACCCAGCGAAGGCCGATTGTCCTGCCGCCCTCTGGCTCCAATTGGAAACCCGCTTAGGCATGTATCCGACGCATGCTGATCGGGCGATCCATAGAGCGATCGGATAATGGCGAACTTATCCATCATCTGAGCCAGGCGAGGCATGTGTTCACAAATCTCGATACCCGGGACATTGGTTTTGATCGGTTTGAATGAGCCACGAATCTCGACCGGGGCATCCATCTTCAGATCGTACATATCCTGGTGCGAAGGTCCACCGGACAAATAAATCATGATCACGGCCTTGTGCGGCAGCTTCTTTCCGCTCGGCGCTGACGATGCTTCTTCCGCTTTCAGGATTTGCGGTAAACTCATGCCACCCAGAGCCAGCCCGCCGATCTTCAGGAAATGTCGCCGCGAATGCCCATCACAAAACGACGAAGGGCGTTGTCCGACTATCGACAGCATGCAGGAATGCCTCAGGCGAGTATTTGGGCAGGGAACATGAAAGGAGGGACCTGAAGCATACCTTGTGATTCTATCCAGCCGCAAGCCTTTCGTTCATTAACGAGCCACGACGCGGCAGAAAGAATCCCATCGGCGGAGCGACGGGCGTACGGTAAACCCGTCTCTCCGCCGACGGGATCTTCACGACGACACAGGCGGCCGGGTCGTCGCGTTGTTGACCGCCAGTATCAATCCAATCGCTGGTTAACGAGATTCGGTGTCGTTTATTTCGCTCGGCACCTTACATCGAAACGAATATAAAGCGGCATCCGTTCGGATCAGCATCATTCCCTCCGCGATGACCGGAGTCGCCATGATGCGTTCTTTGAAATCGTGCGAGCCGACGATGCTCCAGTCGCGGTCGGCTTTCAGAATTGTCACAACGCCGCCTTCGCTGATCATGTACACTTTGCCGTCACCGGCAACCACGGATGCATAGTAGTTGCCGCTGCCGATCGCTCGACCTTGTTTTAGTGGTTTGCCAGTGGTGGCGTCGAGGCTCGTGATGATGCCGCTGTCTTTCACCATGTAAAGCACCCCGTCGTACACAACGGAACTCGGCACGACTGGCAGACTGCGTTGATAAGTCCAGCGCA
>JANOZG010000399.1:0-17239 GCA_031429275.1 Planctomycetota bacterium | reverse complement strand
CTTCAGGTCCGGATTCACAGTCGAAACTATCACTGGATATGTCACAACGTTCTGAGTTGTCGCAGAACTCAGACGAATCTCCTGCACCGTGGCGCCGGTGAAGACTTTTTCCGGATACGCATCGACGGAGAAGAATACCGGCTGTTGTGAATCTTTTGCATCCCGGATCAGGCCGATATCGGCTTCGTCAATAGAGGCACGGATCAGCATCTCTTCCCTCATTCTGGGAGCAATGACAAACAACTCCGGGGCCTGAAATTGTGCCGCCAGCGTTTGGCCTCGATCGATCTTGCGATCAATCACAGTTCCATCAACGGGCGATTTGATTTCGGTGTATTCCAGGTTCGCTTTTGAGTTATCCAGATTCGCCTGAGCCTGTTTCACAGTGGATTCGGCGATCAGCAACTGAGCTTCCAGCGACATGCGAGCGAATCGAAACTGATCGAGTTCGGCCTGCGAAATAAAGTCTTCGTTCTCGGCCTTTAATGCTGCCGAACGTTTTTCGTCATTCCGAGCGCGCTGGAGTTCGGCCTGCACTCGAGCTACATCACCAACACGTGCTCCCAACGCTGCTTCGTCACGCTGCACTGAAGCGACGTAGATCCGGGGATCGATCTTTGCAAGGACTTGATCTGTTTTTACTTCGTCGTTGTGGTCTGCGTACAATTCAAGAACGGGACCAGAAACGAAACTCCCGATCTTAACAGACAATGTTGGTTCCAGCTGGCCAGTGGCGTTGACCGTAATCCTGAGATCGCCTTGTTCAACGAATGCCGTACGGAATCGCGGCTTGTTTCTTTGCGCCAGCCACTGCATTCCGGCTATCGTTCCAAAGTAACCAAGCGTGCCAAGAATCAGCAAGACGATAGTAAATGTGATGAGTTTTCGCATAACGGAAAATCTAGTCGATTGGCAGAAGACTGTCTTTGAAGATAGACCTGATCCCCGCAGATTCCTGGGACACCGGTCTGTGAAACCGGTGTTTTACTCAAAACAGCGCGTGTTCATTCAGATGAAATGAGTACAATGCGATAGAATCCAAAGGTGACGACTGTTTACAATTGGCACTTCTGAATTTTCCTGCGAGAGCTACGAATCATGCCATCAATTTTTCCGGGAATGGACCCTTATCTCGAAGCCCCCTGGATTTGGCCGGACTTTCACAATTCCTTCGCCGACGAAATTCGAAGGATGCTGAATGAGCAGTTGCCACAGAACTACTTCGCACAACTGGAAGCCCGATCGGAGCTCGGCATTCGCGCGGCGAAAAAGTGGATCATTGCACCAGACATCGCCGTGATTCAATCCGGGCGAAATACGAGACCCGCTCTTCCGGATGATGGTGGTGGCGTTGCCGTGGCACTGGACGAAAAAACCGCGTTGTCAAATATTCCAAAATTCATTCGCGTGAATTTTAAGCGTGAACCAGTCACAGTGACAGCCGTTGCAATTCGCAATACTCAGACAGCAAACGAAGTTGTGACGCTGATTGAGATTGTGAGTCCCGCGAATAAACGTCCGGGCCCGGATCTGGACAACTACATGAAGCGTACAAGGGAAATCCTTGACAGCACGACGACGTCGCTGGTGGAAATTGATCTGCTGCGAAACGGCGAACGGCCATGGGCGCAGGATGAATCTGTCGATGAATGTCTAAGCGAACTGGAACATTCCACTGAATACCTGGTGATGGCAAGTCGATCATGGTGCCGGTCTGACGGGGAAATGTATCCCATTTCGATTTATCAACAGCTGCCGGTGATTGCAATTCCGCTGCGGGATGATGAGCCGGACGTGCCGATTGATTTGCAGACTGCATTCAATCGAACGTACGACGGCGGTCCGTATCGTCGCGGCGCGGTCGATTACAACAAGCGTCCCTATCCGCCGTTGAACGACGAACACGAATTGTGGCGTCAAGGGTTAATGGCAGCGGCGAAACAGGCTTGAGATGTTTTGGGATTCGATCGTAGACCCAATCGTAACATCAGAACTGACGCAAAACGTAAAGCCTCTCGTAAGACCAACAGACTAACCTCCATGCCGCTCATTGAATTGCGTAATGTCACAAAGACGTATGATCTTGGAGAAGTCCAGGTTCATGCGCTGCGGAAAACGGAGTTGTTCATTGAACGTGGCGAATTCGTCGCGTTGCTGGGGCCATCCGGATCAGGAAAGTCCACGCTGATGAATACACTGGGATGTCTGGATCGCCCGACCACAGGCAGCTATCTCCTGGACGGGCAGGAAGTCGCCACGCTAAACAGAAACGCGCGAGCGACAATTCGAAACAAGCACATCGGCTTCGTATTTCAAAACTTCAATTTACTCGCTCGCACGTCTGCACTTGAAAATGTGGAATTGCCATTGCTTTACGGAAAGTCAATGTCCGGGCGCGCGAGAAAGAAACGTGCCCGCGAAATGCTGGCGATGGTTGGCCTTGAGGATCGTTTGGATCACCATCCCGGACAATTATCCGGCGGCCAACAACAGCGAGTTGCCATCGCGAGGTCGCTGGTGACAAATCCATCGATGCTGATGGGTGACGAACCCACCGGGAATCTGGACTCCAAAACCAGCCGTGAAGTCATCGATCTCTTTAAAAAATTGAACGCGGAACACCAGATTACGATTATTCTGGTCACACATGACCTCAATGTCGCCCGCCACGCTCGGAGGATTCTGGTTATGCGGGACGGGGAGATTGGGATGGATACAACACGATTTGAAGATGCGTTCCAATCGTTACATGCGTTCGAATCCCCACCTGATGCAGAAGAGGTGCCCACTGTACATCCAGAGCAAGCGGAATGAGTCATTCGATTGCCGGTAAGGCGTCGATTTCCTATTGCATGAGTTTCCGCTTTGAACACACGCCATGGATGGTTCTGTTCGCTCTGGTCACGTTAGGGACCTGTGCGCAAGAGACCCGCGCACAACTGCTGAATGATGACGAGCGGCATATTCGCTGGAGTCAGGAAGACAGTGTTTCCCGGTACCATCGCGGTGCGGGTCCGGCACCAGTCACTGTTGCGACTGAGGGCATTGAGCAATCCGAGCGCCTCATGACGCTCGACGAAGCCATTCGCTTGACGCTGCAGCATTCGGAAGTGATTCGCGTGCTCTCTGGAGTTTCCGCGAGTTCGACGGGTGCCACCATTTACGATACGGCCATTGCAACAACGGCCATCGATCAGGCCAAAGCCGTCTTCGACCCAGTGTTCTCCGCGAATAGCCGATTTCGCCATACTGAGTTGCCGGGGCTGAACACCGCAGGAACTTCCATTGTTAGAAGCAGGACGGGCGGCAACGATTCCGATGTTAAGCTCAGCGACCTGAACACCTTCGGCGGTACAACAGAATTCGCAGTTGCAAATGCTCTCGATAATCCAGCGGTAGCAGGTTTCCTGAATCGAAACGCACCGACAGCAACACTCAGTTACACGCAACCTTTGCTCGCTGGATTTGGAAGCGAGGCCAACACTGCACCGATTGTCATTGCGCGGTATCAGCAGGAAATCTCATACTTTCAATTCAAAGACAGCATGCAGGAACTCGTCCGTGGCACGATCTCTGCATATTGGTCTCTTGTACAAGCTCGCACAGAATTGTGGGCGCGCGAGATCCAGGTGGACCAGTTGCAAAGCGTCTATGATCTCCGTGCGGCTGAATTTCGTTCAGAGCGCGTGAGTCAGGGTGTAGTCGCACAGCCAAAGGCCTCGTATGCGACCTTTCGAGCAAACCTTATCGCGGCTCAAGCCAATGTACTGCAGCGTGAAGCTGCTCTTAGAAACATGATTGGGCTGCCCCCGGAAGACGGTGAACGCATCGTGCCATCCACGCCGCCAACTCGAGATCAAATTCAATTTCGCTGGGAAGAAATCAACGATACCGCCCAGTCGCGTCGTCCGGATCTTATTGAACTCAATTTGGTTCTGATGGCTGATCAAAAGCAACTCGTTCAAAATCGTAATTCGGCTCTACCCGAACTGAATGCCACCGTGCTGCAACAGTGGAACGGTTTAAGCGGTCGAGTCCTGAGTGGAAATCTGTCTTCCGGTCTCGGCGACAACAACAGCTGGACGATGGGAGTCAGTTTTTCCGTGCCACTCAGCTTGCGAAAGTCGCGTGCTGAGGTGCGTAACCGTGAGTTACTGATTGCGAGGGATCGTGCCAACATTCAACAGAATCTGCATCAGATTGAACATCTCCTTGCAACTTCCCTGCGGACCATTGATCAGAGCTATCTCCAGTATGAAGCTTTCCGCGATGCCAGACAGGCCGGGAAAGAAAATCTTGACGAACGCATTGCACGAAACAACGCAGGTATCGAAAACTTTCTGAACTTTCTGCAAGGCGTGACCGATTGGGGTAATGCGGTTGCATCCGAGGCCCAGTCGCTGGCAACGTACAATACAGAACTCGCGGGGCTGGAACGGCAAACCGGTACGATTCTGGAGACACATGGGGTTCGTTTTGTAGAAGAACGATTCGCTAGCATTGGCACGCACGGGCGTTGCTTTGGTGACGAATGCTATCCCCGCGATCTCCGCCCGCAAGACCCTGTCCCGCGATACGATGATTCCGGAAAACCGGCGGAAGAGTCGTTTGATCTGCAGGACTTTCCTCGCAAAAGTGGCGACAAATTGCGTCTTCCCGAAACCCCGGAGTTCGATGCTCCCGAGATGCCGCTGCCCGATAAAACTGAATAGACTTGTCATGACGTTGTGCTGAAATGGCGAAGATACACTGGAAATCAGCGATTTCGCGATCGCAGGCGAGGCTACGACACATCAGCCGCGCGGAAAAGTGCGAGATCCTCCGCCACCTTCGCAAGGCTGCCCAGGCGGGCTTGAGTCGCACTTTGTGTCATCACAACATTTCTCGTCACAGCATTTGACAATTGCCCCTTCAGGCGTTTCCATACCCCCCGGAGACCAAGATACTCAGGACAAATTACGGAACAGAAAATGACAGACTATCCCAGCGATGATGATGGCAATGTGTTGGCGGAACTTGCAGCACACGGCATTGACATGACACAGCCGCTCGATATCGAGTTTCCTGTCGCCGCGCCGGACGAAGCTTCGGCCAATGCGATTGACAAAGTGTTGACGGAAGCTGGCTACGATTGCCTTGTCGAATATGACAACGGCGAACCGGACGCAGATGACGAGACCGATGAGGACGATGAAGAGTTCGGCCCAGCGTGGACAGTCTACGTCAATGTCGAGATGGTTCCAGAGTACAGCGAAATACTTCGAATCCAGGCAGACCTTGACCGTCTCTCGGGACCATCGGGAGGCGTTTGCGACGGTTGGGGCGTCATGCTCGGCGGCGATGCTGAAGAAGATCTCGACGACTGACTGAATGCGCCTCCAATCGAAATCAGTTTTTCGGATCGATGCAAGACGTCCTTTTTATATTTTCGCATCTGTCCAGCTTCTGTTCTCCGAATCAAACAAACGCCGGGTCTATGCCAAGGGAGTGATGGGCAGGTCAAGCCGTTGTGTCCTTAATCACGGATCACACCGATGACACGGATGATTTCAGTATGAATTGATCTCCCGATCGCCAGCCTGCACGATAGGGATTTGCCTTTGCTGAAACATTGAGTAAAGTGATAGAGTCTCACATCCCCCGCTCGCCAATCGCTGCCTCATTCCTTCACTCGCTAAAAACACCGCCCGCCTCGAACTCCTGTCGCACGGAAATAAGTCATGCTCAATATTGTCAGCAAACCTGGAGGCCACCGGCAGTTCTGTGACGGAGTCTCTCGACGTCGCATGCTGCAGATCGGCTCGCTGGGAGCGTTTGGTTTAAATCTTCAGGGATTGCTGAAGGCGGAACAATCCGGAAAGACTCATCCGGCTGCGCGGTCCAAAAAATCAGTGATCCTTGTCTGGATGCATGGCGGCCCTTCGCAGCTTGATACCTTCGATATGAAGCCTGCTGCGCCATCAGAGTATCGTGGTGCGTTCACGCCGATTGCAACCAGCCTGCCGGGGCTTGAGATCTGTGAGTTGTTGCCGGAACATGCCAAAGTCATGGATAAGTGTACGGTGATTCGCAGCTTCTCACATGGCAACGGAGATCACTGGGCAGCGGCGCATTGGATGCTCACCGGACGACTTGGCGCAAATGGCAGTGACCGTAAACCGCGATACCCATCCATGGGAGCAGTAGCCGCACACTTGCTCGGACCGACTCAGCCTGGGTCACTTGCCAACGTCAATATGAATGATGGCGGGTTTGGATTTCATGGAGGTGCATGGCTGGGCATTAACACGAATCCGTTTCGATACGGTGACGTCAGTTATGGAAATGAAGCTGGTCAGCTCCCCACCGGTGATCACAGGAGCTTTTCACTCGTTGATGGATTGTCGCAGGACCGAGTCCTCGATCGTGTCGCGCTGCGAACGCAGCTCGACAGTTTGAAGAAGCAGATTGATCGCAATCGATTGTTCGATCAAATGGATGCGGTGGATCATCAAGCGATGGATCTGGTGCTGTCTGGTCGAGTGCGTAAAGCGTTTGATGTTTCCGAAGAAGACCCCGCTTTACGTGAACGCTACGGCAAGGGCTGGGGCGAACAGGCTTTGCTCGCTCGCCGGCTTATTCAGGCTGGCGTGCGTTATGTGTCACTCAACACGGGTTACTTCGACGACCATTCCAATATCGCACCCGCGTTGAAAAAGAAGCTCCCGCAGCATGACAAGTGTGTCGGCGTACTGATTCAGGATCTTGCTGATCGAGGCATGCTGGATGACACTCTGGTCGTCGTCGCCGGAGAGTTCGGACACACGCCGCGCATCAACGGGAACGGAGGTCGCGATCACTGGCCTCAGGCTCAAAGCATTCTGCTCGCAGGCGGCGGGTATCGCCACGGTCAGGTTATCGGCAGCACAAACGACAAGGCCGAGTATCCGACTTCCGGCAAGATTGGTGTCGAAGATTTCTGTGCGATTGTGTATCAGGCGATGGGGCTGAAGGTCGATGATTCAGTTCTGGATCTTTCCGGTCGGCCGACACATCTGTTACCGGGTGGTGAAGTGCCGTCGGCACTGCTGTAGGCGTGCAGTGGCGGATGCCTTCTGTAAATCACTCGCGTGGCATCTTCACCGTGATCATGGCACTTCGAAGAATATCGCCCCGCTGCTCAACGCCGTTCAGGATTTGAGCCCAAATGTAAGGCGTGGGGAACTGCCGCTTCTGTGCCGGCTGATGAATGAGGCAACAAGTTCGCTGGCAATGACGCATTCGGCAGTGCAAATGCGTGAGGGTTCCAGGATTCGTCTAATCCATATGCCCAATCAATGCCCACAGACAGCGGCGGGCGAAACCCTGGCAAAGCGGAGGGATTGCCCAAGGCAAAAATCAGTGCCATTTTCCGATTCGTTTTCGCCGATTTCCAACCAACTCGTTCACTCACTACACTACTGGATTAATACTTGTATTGACGGTTACAGGAGTGGAGCGAGTGGAAAGAAAATGGACGTTTCATCCTCATGATGAGGCGGGAATTCGACGGTTGGGCGGACAGTTGAAGATTTCACCGCTGCTGGCTCAAGTGCTGATCGCGCGAGGGTTTAAACAGGCTGATGCCGCGCGCGAATTTCTGGACGCGAAACTCAGCGACCTGCACGATCCCTCCGAACTGCCGGGCATTGACATCGCTGCTGATCTGATTGTTCAGGCGATTCAGGACAAGCGCCGCATCACGATCTACGGCGACTACGACGTCGATGGCGTTACTGGAACGAGTATCCTGTGGCATTGCCTGCAACTCAGCAATGCAACGGTCGACTATTATATTCCGTGTCGACTCGAAGAAGGCTATGGTCTAAACAAGGCGGCGTTGCAGCAGTTGCATGAAGAAGATCCCAAACGACTCGTGGTGTCAGTCGATTGCGGCATCGCCAGTGTTGCAGAAGCAGCGATGGCAAAAAGCATTGGTCTGGATCTGATCATAACCGATCATCACCACATTGGTTCGGAACTTCCTGACGCATTGGTTTTGGTTCATCCGCGTCTTCCCGGATCGACGTATCCATTTGGTGAACTCTGCGGCGCGGGCGTCGCCTTCAAGCTGGCATGGGCAATTTGTCAGCGTCTGGGCGATGGCAAAAAAGCCAGTCCACGCATGAGAGAATTTCTTAAACAGGCGGTGGGTCTTGCGGCGCTTGGCACGGTCGCAGACGTGGTGCCTCTGTTGGGTGAAAATCGAGTCATCGTTCGCTACGGTCTGCAATCATTGCGCGAACAATCATCGTTAGGGATGAAAGCGTTACTGGCGGTTACGGGGCTTGGCGACAAGCCCGAAATGCGAGCAGACGATATCGGTTTCGCTCTTGGTCCCCGAATCAACGCTGCGGGTCGTTTGGGACAGGCTCGCCTGGCGGTTGAACTACTGACGACCGATAACCAGGAGCGGGCAACCAAGCTCGCGGAATATCTGAATACGCTGAATGACAATCGCAAAACAGTCGAACGGCGGATTCTGAAGCAAGCTAAGGAAATGGTTGCCGAGAATCCACAGTGGGAAAGCCACAAGACCCTGGTACTTGCACATCATGACTGGCATCCGGGCGTCATTGGGATTGTGGCCAGTCGAGTCACCGAAGAGTTCAGCAAACCTACGGTGCTTGTGGCGCTGCGTGATGATGGGACAGGGCAAGGCTCAGGACGTTCATGGGCCGGCTTTGATTTGTATTCCGGTCTGGCGTCCTGTCGCGAACATGTTATCAGTTTTGGTGGTCACAAGGCTGCTGCCGGTGTGCGAATGAAGGCGACCTCTGTGGGTAATGTGCGGGAAACGCTGGCCGCATGGGCCGCCGAACATTTTCATCCGACTGTCGCCGACACAGAACTCCGCATTGATGCAGAAGTACTGTTGTCCGAAGTGACGAGTGCCGCAGTGAAAGAGCTGGATCGACTCGGCCCGTTCGGTCAGGAGAATCCAGTACCACGCTTCGTGGCATCTCGCGTCGAGCTGGCGGAGCCGCCCAAAACGATGGGGGAAGGTGATCGCCACCTTGCGATCAAAGTTCGTCAGCAGGGCACCACCATGCGTGGAGTCGCTTTTGGACGCGGCGAATGGGCGGAAGAACTGCAGGCAACCGTCGGACCGATTTCCATCACCTTCGCGCCGGTGATCAACACGTTCCGAGGCTTCAATAAGGTCGAGCTGCATTTGATTGACTGGAAGTCGTCAGCAGCAGTTCAATAGATTGGTGGAGAGATCAGGCTTCTGAGGCATTCGGTAAGAAGCGACCACCGCTCATGAACATACCGTTGTCACATGGCGAGCACCATTCAACGCGAACGTTGTACTGGAACTCACGTGTTTCGCTGGCCATGCGAACGACAACATCACCAGGCGTGACCGCGCCGCGATGCAACATGCCGATGCCGGTGCGGCTGATCTCTCGAGTCATCGCAGAGATCGTGTTTCCGCGTTGGGTGCGAATTTCGGCAGGCACGGAAAGTTCAAGTCGCTCGTTTGTGCGGCAATTCGAAGTGTTCGCCTTTCCGATGCTCTCAAGGATTCGGCGAAGGTCATCAATCGTTGGACGGCTCCAGGGATCTTGAGTTGTCATCAGGGGACTCCTGCGTCGTTTCCGTTCGATACGGAATTGCACGCCAGCGGCTGTAGGACGTTGTGTTGCCTGACGACTACGGATCAGTCGTGGCTTAGATTGGCAACACTACGTCGCAACTTTCAACTTGGCCAAGAGTCCTGAAGAAATTTCAGGGAATCCACTACCCGTTTGCTGTACGGCCCGACATGGTGACAGGCTTTGTCCGACCTGGCGCGAATAGTAGGGCAATAACGACTATTCCACCGATCAGCAACATCCAGTTTCGCAACGAGAGCGACTGTATCAAGCCCGTCCGACTCTCTGACGCCGCCATCTGGACCGTTGATTCCATTTGTGGAATTGGTGCAACAGGGGCAGCTGTGAAGTGAACGTCACCGTCCATTGATGTTTCCGTTGCGGCCGGATGTATGACCACGTTCCCTTCGCTTCTTCCAGATCGAGCTGTGAGGTCCCGATTGTGACTTGCGAAGGCAGTTTTCACAGACTTCAGACTTTCAGCTGTCTCCACGATCGAACAGTCGTCGCCATCAATATTGCCTGCAGTTGCAGGTGGAGCCCCGAACGCTGTGTTGCGAAACAATTCCCGATCTTCTCCGGTACGTGGCTGTCGTTGAACGACAGGCCCGCCAGTCGTTTGAGCATTCGAATTTCCCTTTTCGAACCCAGTTCCTGATTCACTCGGTTCATTCCAATTGAATTCACTGTCATTGATTTGTTTGTCCGAAGTTCGAGCTGTCTTTACTGCGGCAGGACGACTTTCACGTGAATTCTGACGTGCGGCTGCAGCACCAAACAAACTTTCGGCATCAGCAACGTTGATATCAATCGCCGCTGATTGGCGCTTCGCTTCCTGAGCTACAGTGTGGCCTGCTTCTATCACTGCACGTTTAGCGTTATCGATTTCAGCTCCGACGAGACTATCGAATGCGGCCAAAGAGTTTGTTGTAGATTCATAAGCGACATCTCGACGCCGGGCCGCTTGCAATGGCTCAGCGTCAGTCTTGCGTTTTAATGCGGGACTTTTATCGCGGGTTTCAGTTCCGAGCAGATAATCGAATGCGTCAATCTGTTTCTCAGCTAGACTTGAAATGTCACGCTGCTTAGATTCCGTACTCGCAACAATTGTCGAAGCCTTCTTTTTTAGCTTTTCCGCAGTTCCGGCGGCGTTGTCGGCAGCTTCTGTCCTGGCAATTGTCCCGGCAGAGTTGAGCAGGAAGTGTTGTTCAAATCTTTTTGCCAGCGCATCATCATCTTCGGCGTCAGTGCTATCTGAATCAGACTTTTCTGTGGCTTTGATGGCAGCAACCTTGGCATCTTTGCCAGATTTGGCCTTTGATTCAGGTGTCACAACGAGTTCATCTTCAGCGGTGACTGATTTGCCCTTCTTCGTTGCGGATGCTGACTTATCGGCCAGCTTGGCAGTTTGAGGGTTTCGTGCTGCAATGCCAGATTCGGCATCCTCGCGCTTTGTGCTGGTTGCTTCCGCTTCCAAAAATGGGTCTGATCCGACTGTATCTCGCTTGGCGAACGCACGACTGAAAGGATTAGCAGACTTCTCAGTTTCCTCTGAATCAGCGTCGGCAGGATCACTCGCATATGCAGCGTATTCTTCTTCCTGGTTAGCGTCAGGTTTGCTGAATGGCCGCCACGAGGTCATGCGTGCGGCGATTGAGCGGGATTGTTCTTCGCTGCCGGATTCTTCAGCTTCCGCAAGCTTGCGTTCTTCAGCTTCCAGTTCATCGATCGAATGATATCCATCGGTCTCATTTCGAGTGAAGATATTCTTCAGACCGCTTCCGGCACAGCCCACGTGTGTGGCCGCCAGCAGAAAGACGAATCCACCGTTTGCGAAATTGCGATAATGTGACATGGAATTCGCCTTTAGATGTCAGAAGCTCATGGAAAACATTTGTTGCTGGCCAATTAGTGCAGCAGAATGTAGCCCCCTAGTCGTATCGGCGGGAACAATTGATACGGCGAAAACAGTTGTGTCAAAGAATTCGATTCTGCCGGGAACGCGTGCTTTTTCGTCCGGTTGTGTTGACGGCGGAAGCGCCGGGTTCTGAGAAGACTTGTTCGGGCTGGTACTGGAAAAATCCCCGCGACGACCGAAATCGCAGCAGATTGTTTAAAGATCAGTGCGGCAATATGCTTTTTTGGACTGCGGCAGCCTGCTGCCGCTTTTCGTCCAACAGCCTGCTGTTGGACGAGTTGATGGAAAGACATCACGAATGTAGAAATGATACAAAGGGTAGCGTTGCTTCCGGCAGCAGGCTTCCGGCAGCAGGCTTCCGGCAGGGGAAAGCGGCAGCCTGCTGCCGCAGTCCAGAAAAACCAAAAACAAAGAAATCATGCCATGGAACTTCCGAGCGATGAACAGACGGCGAAGGGAACGCTGGATTGGCCTCATTCTCCGCCGCATCGGCTTGGGGAGGCGGGAGTTTATTTCCTCACGGCTCGGGCGCGAGACAGACAGCATCTACTCGCGGCCGACGATTTGAAGGATTGGTTCGAGGCCAGATTGCTGGAACTGTGTGCGGAGTTCGGTTGGACCCTCGAAGCCTGGTGCGTGTTGTCGAATCATTATCACTTTGTCGGACATAGCCCGGTTGGAGAAAACTCGGCGCAGTCGCTAAGCCCGATGATTCAAAAACTGCATAGCCTCACGACCAGGGAACTCAACGTTCGCGAGAATAAGCCGGGGCGAAGTCGCTTATGGCAGAACTACCGAGAGACGCATCTGACCTTTCAACGGAGCTATCTTTCGCGACTTCACTACGTTCATCAGAACGCTGTGCATCATGGTTTGGTGAAAGTAGGATCTGACTGGAAATGGTGCAGCGCGAAGAAGTTTAAGGAGTCGGTGACCCCAGCATGGCTCAGGACGATCATGAGTTTCAAATACAACGAGATCGCCGCCGAAGACGGTGATAATGACTGATTTTTTTGGACTGCGGCAGCCTGCTGCCGCTTTCGATACCTGGCAGCCTGCTGCCGGGGAGTGTGGCAGGTTTTTGGTGATAGTTTTTAAACGGACTGTTGAACAGCAGGCTGTTGAACGGAAAGCGGCAGCCTGCTGCCGCAGTCCAAAGGGGCACCCTGTTACTTCTCGGATGGCGTCGAATCAGTCTCGTAGGGCTGCTTTGGGTTCGTTCGGCGCGGCGGTTGAAGATAGTGATAACCTGTGTTCGGATTTGTCCGATCGAATGCAAAGGCATCTCGATTGCGGAGAAAATGCTTTAGATAGGAAACAGGTATCGCGAATCCAAGACCTTCGCCAAAACTGAGTTTCATATTGATCACGCCGACGACCTGGCCTTTGTCATTGAACAATGGCCCGCCACTGTTTCCTGGATTGATCTGAGCCGTCGTTTGAATGTAGACGATGCCGTTCATATTACGATTGCGTGTACTGACGATACCTTCAGAGACAGATCGTTCAAGGCCCAGTGGGCTGCCGATGGCGAAGACGGCGTCTCCTTCACGATGGCTGTCATCATCCGCGATGTACACGGGGCTGAATTCCAGACCATCCTGCTTCGGGATCTCCAGCAACGCGAAATCAAAGTGAGGGTTCAATGCGAGAATCTTCACATCTCGAATAGAGCGGCGTTCGAAATCGCCGTTTTCACTGCGATGGAAAATTGTGACGGCCACGCGAGTCTGAGTTTCAACAACGTGAAAATTGGTAACACAATAGCCGCGATCATTGATAATGAAACCTGAACCCAGACCATCCGGTGTTTCGATCAGCACGACTCCTTCGCCGAATTTTGTGACGAGTTCTTTCACTGTACGTTCAGGCAAATCGGCCGTCATGAACACGCCGCTCTCCGTCGTCTTTGCGATTTCTTTTGCAGGCTCCTGACTGATTCGTTCCTGTATCTGGTCAACAGGAATTCGAATCACATCAACGCCAACATCGACAAAGACAGTGTCTTTCTGGACCTTCAGCACTTCACCTTCAACACGTTGCCCGGATTTCATGACGATGATGTCGGCATGAGCGTTCATCGATGGTGCCAAAGTGCAGATAAAGAAACTCAGAGCAATCAGTTGGGAATTAGCAGACATCTTTCGACATTCTTAATGTAGTGACTAATTGTTCTTGTATTCAGAGTGGCAGTTGCTGCATGTGGTTGACACTTTCGTAAGGGAAAGTTCATACGCTGCGAAGTCGTTACTTTCAGCCGCCGCCTTGATCGCGAGTCCTGACTTTACGACATCAAGGGCAAACCCTTTGAATTTGTCGTCATCCTCATAGCCATATCCTGGCAGTGTGACAATTTTTGCCAACGTTGCCATCATGGCTGCCTCGTGAGCCACCATTTCTTTTCGGCTGGCCAACGCACTGTCGGTGCCAGCTTCCGTCTTCATGCGTTTTTCTGATTCTTCCATGCGATGCATCAGCAATCGCATTTCGGAGACTTCTGAAAACCCGTCTGATTCCGGAGGCTCCTCTAATCCGGCTGGACGTGATCGGTTCAGCGTATCGGACACTGATTCGTAAAGGCCAAGCAGGCGTTTTTGATCTTTGGGACCGGATCGCAATGTGTCAGCATTCATCTGCTTGGCAAGATCGCGAACATATTTCGCATCGTCTTTCCATGAGACGGCATTGGGATGTTCCATGGCAATTCCAGCCAGAGCACCAAGTGTCGCTGCTTTTGGGGGAATCATGAGCATTGCTGAATTGTAATTGCTTACTGACTGCAGATTTTCGTTCAGATAATTGCGGATGGCTTTCACTTCGTTGTCGAGTTCAGTTTCAGAAATCAACGCACTCCATGAATCACCACCTGCTGCAGATGCTGATGTGTCTGTGCCTGCAGTGGTCGCAGGAGTTTCAGCCATCGGCGGCTGTGTCTCTCCGTTTGGCGGTGCGACCACAGCAACGATTGGCGGGGCAGCGTTTCCTCCGATGGGATTGGAATTCGTTGCAACCGAATGTGGCTGATCAAAAAAAGCATCCATAGGCACATTGCCAAACCATTTCTGTCCCTTCTCGTCAACCCAGACTTCGCCTCGGCCGCGTGTTGTTTTCGCAGTGCCTGCGTTGCCACCATTTCCGCCTGACGCAGCCTGACTCGCCGTTCCATTTGTCTGCGAATTCAGAGGAACCCCAGCTGACGCTCCGCTGTCTTCCAGAGCGTTGCCAGCAGGCGCTGGTGCAGACGAACCTCCGCAGCCAATGCCGGTTGCAAATAGAAAAGTCAGGGCCAGCCGAGACTTATTTCTGTTCGTACGGCGTGACGAATCGTGCTGTCCTTGGTTAAGCCGCTGGCTCATTCATGCATTCCATTGAATCTGACAGTTTTGCAGATCTGCTTGTTATCGGTACGGAGCATTTACACTCATTTCTACACGAGCTAAAGCGTATCCGACAAAGGCATCAATGACTACAAAGAAACAAGCCAGCGACGACAGGCTCAGGAGAATTTCTCGGCAGTTTTTGGGTGACAAACCAGTGAGTCTGCTGTGGGCAACAGCACCAATTCTCAGCCATGACAAACACTACTTGGGCGAAAACTGTTGCAGGTAGCCGCTGAGATGCAACTTGCGGGCGGTGTTTTCGGAAGTCATGTAACGAATCTTTCCGAAAATCGGGCGTTCTGGTCCCCATGCACGATCGTAGCGTCCAAGCACCCAAAAGATCCCAGAATACGAATTTGGATTGCGACCATCGACCGCAAATCGATTGTTGAGTTCAATCATCGTAGCAAGTGCATCTTGCGGTGTTTCGGACCATTCCAAAATCTTCTTGCCCCACAACATGCGAAGATAATTGTGCATTCGCCCTGTGCTGGTCAGCTGAGTCTGAGCCGCATTCCAGAGATTGTCATGCGTTCCGGCCGCTCGCATTTGATCGAACGAATATACAGTGGGACGAGGATCAGACTCATGAATTCGCAGTGTGGTCTGAGCCCATTCGGGGAGTGACTCGTATCGATCAAAATCTCGACGTCGCGAACACATATTGAATCCCAGTTCTCGCCATGTGATAAGTTCATCGAGAAATGATTCTGCATTTTCCGACATGCCCCACCATCCCGCTCGACTGCCTTTGGTTTTTTTTGAGTCAGCCACTTTCTCGATTGACCAGTCCTCTGTGTCAGCGAGCTCTTGAAATATTTCGTGAACCGAAATGTGTCCAAAATGCAAATACGGCGAAAGCCCACTGGATGCGTCTTCATCCGGTTGATTTCGATCCTCCGCATATCGTTTGAATCGAACTTCAAGAAAACTCTTCAGCTGTTTTCGCGCGGCGACTGGCCCGCCCCGCATTGCGGCCTCTTTGACATCGTGATCGATGGGCAATTCGGAAATGGCACCTGCGTCGCACTTTAAGAGCAGATGATTGGCGATCGGCCACTTCGCAACAAGTTCCGCGGGTGGCGATGTCAGTCGTGGCGTCTTCGGATTTGCGAGTGGCTCCGGTTCCGGCATGATGGGCAAATAGACGCTCAGGTTCTTCTGCAAGTACCGGCGGAAGGCGTAGGCTGTTGGAAATTCCGTCTCCGCCACATGCATGGGAAACAAGCCATTGGAGTCCACGGATTCCATTCGTACATCAATATGCCGGGCCACAGCATTGATCATTCGAGGCAGAAAAAAGCATGGAAAATCATCCGTGACGATCACGGAGGCTCGCGATGCCAGCCATTCCAGCATGCCATGGCCGGGATTTTCCCTCGTCTCCACAAACGGCATGTAGCAGTGGTGATACTTCGCCGCGTGCTCCAGATTATCGCGCATGCCCTGCAGCACAAACGTGTGTAATCGTTCATTGGCCCATGGATAATCCAACCGCAATGCCTCTAGAATCAGCAACGGCTTCTGGTGTGCCCGAGCTAATTCCGCCGCGCGCTGCAACGCGAAGTTAGATGACAATCGCCGACAGGCCGTCATCCAGTACACGACGAATTGGCCGTCGCGGCGAACCGGATGCTGATTCAGATCACGAACGCGAACGGCGGGAGTTTGTGTCATTGGGCTACTTCTAGAGAGCGATTGACTTCAGCGGGAAAGAATTCCAGCATGCGCTGGCGACGATACTCAAAGATTCTGCGAAGGTCGCGCTCGACCATCAGCCAATTTGCAAAGCGTCCACCGATCGCGTTGTAGCGAACACAATCTGTGGTCAAAGTGCCCCCATCGACTTCTTCAAACGTGTGCAGGTGCTCCCAGAGTTTGTAGGGTCCTCGCAACTGACGATCGGTGAAGGAATACGGAGGATCCCAGGACGAGATTTCAGTTCGCCATTTGATGGGGATTCTGTGAAGGCGAATTTGATAGTCGATGAGACAACCGTCTTTGAGATCAATGGGTGCTGGTGTGAGGATTTTAAAGTTCAACCAAGGCGGAGTGATTCGTTCAAGCTGGAATGCATCACTGAAGAATTCAAAAACACGCTCCCGCGACTGAGGCAACAATACGGAGCATCGAAGTTCGTAGAAATGGTCATCGGGATTCCAGTCGATTCGAATCATGTTTTAGCCCAATCGAATTTGCAAGTGGTGATAGTGCCAGATGGCTTATGAGCAGTCTCTCACTTTGAGATCATGCGGTGTCGCATCCTCGTTTCGAACGCTTCAGTATCATCGCGTGAACCGAACGAACCACCCAGAGTTAACGGC
>JANOZG010000398.1:0-11286 GCA_031429275.1 Planctomycetota bacterium | reverse complement strand
GGCAGGCGTCGTGGGCGGGGCCTCGTTCGTCGTCGGGTCGCGAGAGGAGTGGGAGCGGACGTTCGATGTCTCCTGGTTCGGCACTTACTACTGCACCCGGGCATTTCTTCCGATGCTCATAGCTGCGGATCAGAGTGTGGTTGTCAACACATCCTCGGTGAACGGAATCTGGGCATGCTTGGGGGATGGATCGCCGCATACGGCGTATTCATCAGCGAAGTTCGCAATCAGAGGCTTCACAGAATCGCTACTTGTTGATCTCCGCACGCATGCTCCACATGTTTCTGCTGTGCTGGTTATGCCAGGTCACGTCCGAACCGGAATGTCGGCTCCGCCTAAATCGTGGCGGCGTGCGCTCAATTCGCTTTTTGCCGACTATCAACCCTTGTCAAGCAAGCAGGCGGCGGACGCGATCCTGGGCGCGATAAGCGCTGGCGACTGGCGCGTCGTTATCGGTCAGGACGCTGAGGCGATCGACGAACGTGTTCGAGCAGATCCGTGGTCGGCCTACGAATGATCGAGAGCATGAGCGGACGATGCTTTGCACTGCCGTTGACGCTGAGCGTTCGGCGAATCTTCGAGTGAGAGAAAAACATAGACGGAAAAAGAATCGCATCTGAAACAACGACTCATTTTTCTAACGGCGTTTTTCTGTCTCAGACTGCGATTCGAACCACTATGACGAATTGTCCTGGGAATCCCTCCGTCGGCTTCGCGCTGGACGGCACGGAGGGCTGACGCCCAGCCGCTCGCCGGGATTATGAACGGGCCACCTGCCATCGCGTATGCGGTAATGTGCCCTTCACGACATTCATCAGACTGCGAGCTGAGAAGTCGGCGTGAATTGCATTTGCGCGTTCGGGTGCTACGGCTCCCGAGTGAATATGCAAAAGGTAGCGCAAGGTGAGTGGAGATTTTTTTGTGGTCGTGATCGCGGACTTCATGCACGGCGACGCACACATCCAGCCATCATCGCGAACATGCCAACCGGTCGGCTGACCGGGATTTGATGGATGATCAAAATATGTGATGCCTTCGATCTGGTTTCCATCGCGATTCGTCGGACCGGCATAGCTCATCCAGCGGGCGGATTTCTCGAACAGATTGCGTTCTGTTTGAGCGCCCTCGCTGCCCGTCAGAACTCCGCCGCCGAAAACTGCGGAGATCGATTTCGCTACGCGCACGGCAAGGAATCCGAAATTTGTCTGATCAAACTCCAGCGAGGCTGACACTGGGGAAAATCGGCTTTGTAGTTCAATCGTAAACTCATGAGTTTCCGCCAGCGGCCGGACTTCGCAGATCAATTCCTGCTTGAGCAACGGGGCCGGGTCGTGTCCGTCGAACCAGCCCAGTTCGACCGCCATGCGACAGGCATCTTCGCCATCATCGTATGCGAACCACTGCAACTGCCGCACGACGGCACCAGAGGCATTTCCCCAGAAGTCAATCCCCACAACTTTGTGATGAGCGAACCAGATCGACTGATGATGATCATGATCCGGCGCACCGGGATGTCCCATTCGAGTCAGCATAGCCCCCGACGGCGCGACGACGGGAAAAAAGAACGGACGAGGATAATCAACTTCGGAATTCCATCGAAGGACTTCACGGTTATCGATTTGAAACGACACGTCGTGTCGGGCGAGCGGAATAACTTGACATCTTGCCACTCGATTCATCTTCAGCCCCTCCCACAACAAGAAACGTACGTCCAATGTATCCGGATGAACCATGAGCATAGCAGGAATGTAATGGTGATGGCGAACTGTAATCAGGCATCGGCAGGCTTTGCCGGACTTCCGCTTGCTGAATTCATCATTCAGAAGACCGGTTTTCCACAGTTCGGTTGGCGAAGAGCTGACGATTGTAACTGAGGAATTATTACACACAGGACTCGAA
Organism: Planctomycetota bacterium; assembly: GCA_031429275.1. Lineage (GTDB taxonomy): Bacteria > Planctomycetota > Planctomycetia > Planctomycetales > Planctomycetaceae > SXXK01. Next base: position 9,387 of record JANOZG010000398.1, on the reverse strand, counting down.
TCGAGGCAACGCTGAAAGATTTGCACTCATCACTTCACAAAGTGACGAATCCAGAAGCATCGACGACGCTGAATCGTTTCGGGAGCGATGAAACAGCGAAAACGGATTGCAACTTCAAGCCTCGGAGTGATCAGGGATGTTCATCAAATCATGGCTTCTTAAGCGATCGCTGCGGTTTTCGCTACTGGCCTTCATGACTTCCGGGGTGTGTCTGGCAGGGGACACATCCTCGTGTGTGCCAGATGTCGCCAGCCAATGTGGCGAGGCAGGTTGTGGAGAAGCCGGTGGCAGCGGAGCCGGCTGCGGAAGCATCGCGGATTGCCTGCTGTGTGACTATAAAGTGTTTGACGCCCACAAGATTTTTGACAGTGTCGCAGGCGATAAGCCGCTGTTCACATTGCCAAAAGACAAGAAGATGGGAGATTTCACGTACAGCGTAGGTGGTGAACTTCGCTATCGGTACATGAATGAAGCCAATCGACTGCGTCCAGGCGGGCCAGGGCGGTCAGACTATGATCTGTGGCGATTCACGCCCTATATCAAGGCCGACTACAACGACTTCATCGGTGGCTATGTGCAGGCGATTGATGCATCTATGTTTGGCCTGGATGCTCCGTATTCCCCGACTCCGCTGGACATCAACCGGACTGATATTCTGCAGATGTATGCGGAGTTGAATCTCGGCGAGGTGGGTGACGGAAGGCTCAGGTATCGTTATGGTCGCCAGCTTTTGCAGTACGGCAATCAGCGACTGCTGTCACCGCTGGCCTGGGCGAACACGATGCGGAACTTCGAAGGTCACAAAATGATGTATACCAGCACCAACTGGGATATTGATGCCTTCGCGATGCAAAGCGTCAACGGGACATCAGGAGGTGTCAACAGGCCGTACAGCCTGGATCGTGCGAATATGAGCCGCCAGATCAGTGGCGTGTATTCGACATTCAAAGGGATCGAAAACAACACCTACGACTTCTACTACTTGTATTTCGACGAACGAAATTCCAGTCCGACACTGATGGACGGTCGCCGTCACACAGTCGGAACTCGCGTTGCAGGCAAACAACCCATCAAAGAAGGGAAGAAACTCGTCGGTACCTGGAACTGGGATCTGGAAGGAGCCTATCAGTTCGGACAGGACAATTTTGGTTCCACAGATTATCGCGGTGTCCAGGCGGGAATGCTGGGTGCGTTGGGTGGATATACGTTTGAAGATGTTCCGTTGAAGCCATCTCTGGGCAGTATCTTCTACTATGGATCAGGGGACACGGACCCAACGACAGGACAGATCAGCACTTTCAACACGCTCTATCCATTGGGCCACGCTTACTGGGGTCAGATCGACAACCTCGCTGGCCAGAATCTGTTGGATTACGGCGTCCAGTTCGGCTTGAAGCCCCATACAAAATTTAACGTTGTCAGCCAGTGGCACTACTTCGATCAGGCTCAGGCCACGGACAGGATTTACAATGTCGCCGGTGCGGCATTGCCCGGCAGCGGCAGTTCAAATCTCGGGAACGAGCTGGATATCGTGGGTACGTATGCCTACAGCAAGTCGTTCAACCTCCAGGCGGGATACTTTTGGTTCTTCTATGGCGATGCAATCAACAAAGGACCACTCGCACGGTCTGATGCGGAACAATTCTACCTGCAGTTAACTTACACTTTTTGATTGTCTGCATGATCAACTGGTGAAGTCGAATCTTCGGTCCATCGGTGAAAGCCGTCAGCAGTTCATTCTGTTGGCGGCTTTTGTCGTTTGTTGGAAGACTCAGCCTCAACCCTGCCAGAGCATCGGGCACTTGTGCTTTAGACGGAAGCACAAGGTCACGGCGAATTCCAGTGTCGAAGAACAATGAACGTGGAAGTCCACGTGTCCTCGCGTTGATTCTGGCTGCATAACACGAAGATTTCACATGCTAACTGAGGAAATCCGAAGATCGGCACGGCCTTTGCCAAAGACTGTGGATGAGCAGCAGGCGAACTCATGCTCATCGCTGACATATTTCTTTGGAGCCATCTGTGCCATTCTTATTCCGTTTTCGTTCGCGACTGATTGAACGACTGTCTGTTTTTACGTTGATGGTTTCTTTGTTCGGCTGTGGCGAATCAAAGCAGGAAACAGCGATACCAGCGCCACAATCTGCTGAGGACTCAGCCAACAAATCTGTCGTGACAGAGATGCCCACGGAAACAACCCCAACACCAGTCGCAGCTTCGCCTACGCTGGAGTTGGAAAAGACGGCCCTCAAGTTTGGGTTCATCAAACTCACTGACTGCGCGCCGCTGGTGATCGCGAAAGAAAAAGGCTTCTTCGAAGACGAAGGACTACAAGCGGAAGTTGTCGCTCAACCAAACTGGAAAACGCTGCTGGACAATGTCATCAGCGGCGAACTTGATGGAGCTCATATGCTTTCCGGTCAGCCGATCGCGGCGACGATCGGCATTGGTACGAAGGCTCCGATCGTCACGGCTTACACGATGGATTTGAATGGAAACGGGATCACTGTTTCGAATTCGATCTGGGAACAAATGCAGGCGAATGACGAAGCACTGAAATCTCCGACGCCTCCCCATCCGATTCGCGCGACTGCGTTGAAGCCGGTGGTTGAACAGATGCTGGCAGAAGGCAAAAAGCTGCAGATGGCGATGGTCTTTCCTGTATCGACTCATAACTACGAACTTCGCTATTGGCTGGCGTCGGCTGGCATACATCCAGGCATGTACTCGGACACCGATACAGGTGGCCGCACTGATGCTCAGGTTGAGTTGTCCGTGACGCCACCGCCGATGATGCCCGCGACGCTGGAAGCCGGAAATATTCAGGGATATTGCGTCGGTGAGCCATGGAATCAGCAAGCTGTTGCGAAGGGTATCGGTGTTCCTGTGGCAACAAATTTCGATATCTACAAAAACAAGGCCGAGAAGGTCTTTGGCGTGACGAAGCAGTGGGCGGACGACAATCCCAACACTCACATTGCAGTCGTGAAAGCATTGATTCGAGCCGGCAAGTGGCTCGATGAAACCGATGCTGCTGGCCAGTTGGTTAACCGTGAAGAAGCATGCCGCATTTTGTCACGAGCGGATTATGTGGGTGCAGACTTCGAGGTCATCAGGAATTCCATGACGGGCTTCTTTTACTTTCAGAAGTCCGACAAACGCGAGATGCCTGACTTTAACGTCTTCTTCAAGTACGACTGCACATATCCCTGGTACAGCGATGGTGTGTGGTTCCTGACTCAGATGCGCCGCTGGGGGCAGATCCCGGAATCAAAACCAGCGGAGTGGTATGCAGCGACTGCCAAAGAAATCTGTCGCCCGGATGTCTATCGCGAGGCCGCAAAACGGCTGATCGAAAAGGGACTGCTAACGGCCGACGAAGTGCCTTCAGCGGACACCGACGGTTACAAGCCAGCAACGAGCGATTTCATTGATGGCAAAACGTTCGACGGCAGAGACCCGCTGGGTTACCTGAATCAGCATGAGATTGGGAATAAGGATTAGGCAAATCTTAGGCTGCACGAATCGCAGCGCTGTTCCAACGCATGCCATACACCTGACGGAACGGCGCTACGCCTGGTCCAGCATGCTGAATCTCTTGAAAGCAACGCGATGAAGTACGGCCTTCTAAAATTTCTGGACGTTTCGGGACTGACATTTCTCACCCCGATTGTCCGTCTGATGTACGGTGAAGAGCCGCGCACGCAGTTGAAAAAGATCGGCCAGTTTATCGTAATTCCGTTGCTGTCGGTGATCGCTTTCGTGGTGCTGTGGTCGCAGATCGCGCCAAGGCACAAAACAAAGTCCGGAGAAGTGCCGACTCCGGCGGTGGTCTGGAATGCCGCCGTCGGCATCTGGGAGTTTCACGTTCGTGAAAACGACAAGCAGCACGCTTTTGAACTGACAGGCGATCAGCGAGCCACTCAGGTTTCGCAGATTGAGACGCGGCTGAAGACTCTGGATTCATTGACGGCCGAGGCAGACGAACAAGTCGCTGAGGCTGAGTCCGCGAAGTCAGGCGGGCTCACCGAAAAAATCGCACAGCTTCAAAAGCGCACGACTGATGAGATTGCGAAGCTGAAGTCGGAATCCGACGTGCGCCTGGCATCGCTGGAGAAGTTGGCTGCAAGCCTTTCTGCAACTGATGCGGCTGGTCATGAACAACTTCTGAACGAAGTGAAGGCTCACAATTCGGCAGAAAAACGGGCATCCGAACGACTCAAAGAAATCCGCGCGGAGGAAGACGCCGTGCGCTCAGAAAAATCGCCGACACTGGTTGCGGCTCGGGCGGCTCAAACGGCCATCGCGGAGGAGAAGCAGTACCTGCTCAAGATGTCCGAGCAGCTGACTCGCGCAAATCGAGAAACGAAGGTTGTCGAAGCGAAAGCGAAAGTTGAACTCGAACTGCCAGCGTTTGAGGCTGCGACAGGGACACAAGCCCTCACGATCGCCAAACGCATCGCCGTCGCTGATGAACGTGTGGAAACCGCCGTGAACGCGGAATATGCAAAACCATGGACTCTGCCAGATCAGATCAAACGCAGTCTGGCGTGTGTCTTTTTCGGCTTCCTGCTGGGATCTGTGATCGCTATTCCGATCGGAATCCTATGCGGTCTCAATCCGACATTCATGGCGGCCATGACGCCGTTTATCGCTCTGTTCAAACCGGTCTCGCCGATTGTCTGGCTACCGATCGCGTTGATCATCGTCGGTGGCTTCATTCCTGATCCGGACAAGCATTGGTTCATCACGCTGCTGGCTGACATACCGTTGGTTGGCCGACTGAAGATCAATCCCGCGTTTATTGCTTCGGGTGTTACGGTGGCACTTTGCTCGCTGTGGCCGACGTTGGTGAATACGGCTCTCGGCGTGGCGTCGATCGAAAAAGATCACATGAATGTAGCTCGTGTTCTTCGGCTTGGCTTCTGGAGTCGCATGACGAAGATCGTGATTCCGTCGGCATTGCCGCTGATGTTTGCCGGGCTGCGAATTTCTCTTGGCGTCGGCTGGATGGTGTTGATTGCCGCAGAACTGCTTTCTTCAAGCGAAGGGCTGGGGAAATTCATCTGGGATCAATTTAACAACGGTGCGAGCGACTCGTTTGCCCGCATGGTTGCGGTTGTGTTTGTTGTCGGCGCGATCGGTTTCTTACTGGATCGCATCATGATTGTGTTGCAGCGAAGTGTGAGCTTCGATGGGGCTCCTGCTGCGTTGTAGGCAAAGGGTTTTTGGTCTTCGGACGAAGCGCCCAAAACTCCTTCCGAAGCGGCAGCCTCGGAACTCACTGCCTTGGAGGCTCCTGCCTCCGGGGTTGAACGACAACCAACACATGCCTGCAAGCAGGAGGCTGGAGCCTCCGAACGGTGTGTTCCTGGGCTGGAGCCCTGGAACAAGTGAACTCGCTTGTTGCGAGATATGAATTTGAAATACGAGATTTAAAATTTCAGATTGAAGCAGATGTCATTCCTTGAACTCAAAAACGTCAACCTTGGCTTTGGGCCTGCGTCGAGCAGGACTGAAGTGCTACAGAACGTCAATCTCTCTGTTGAAGAGAACGAGTTCGTTGCCATTATCGGTTACACGGGCAGTGGCAAGAGCACTCTGATGGCGTTGCTGGCGGGGTTGCTTCAGCCGGATTCAGGGCACGTTCTGCTTCGAGGAAAACCGGGTGGGGAACCGGGGCCGGATCGAGGCATCCTGTTTCAGAACTACTCACTGCTGCCATGGCTTACAGTCTACGGAAACATTGAACTCGCCGTTCGGCAGGTCTTCCCGAAGCAAACGTCCTCAGAACGCAAAGTCTGGATTCAGAAGTACATCGATATGGTGTCACTGACGAATTCCGAATGGAAGAAGCCGCAGGAACTCAGCGGTGGAATGCGTCAACGTCTGTCACTGGCCAGAACACTCGCCATGCAGCCTGAAGTCTTGCTGCTCGATGAACCGCTGAGCGCGCTGGATGCACTCACGCGAGCCAATCTGCAGGACGAGATCGTGCGAATCTGGGAACAGGATCGACGCACGGTGGTGATGATTACCAACGATGTCGATGAAGCTGTGCTGATGGCCGATCGTATCATCGCACTCACGCCCGGTCCAAGAGCAACTCTCGGTCAGTCATTTGAAGTCAAGCTCGAAAGACCGCGTGATCGAACGACGCTGAACTTCAATGCCGCTTTCAAAGCGCTTCGCAATGAGGTGACTCGCTACATGCTGGACATCAACCAGGAATCTCGAAGATTGCGGGTGTCGAGAAACCTGGAATTACCCGAACTGACGCCATTGGATTTCACAGCCGCATGATCAGGCTCAACGAGTACGTTTTATTCCGATCAAAAGCATTGAGTTATGAGCATCAACACTGATCGACGCTATGTCGAAATCGCGAACCTGACAAAAGCGTATCCCAATCCTTACGGCGAGCCGGTTAAGGTCGTCGAAGACTTCAACCTGATTCTACGTCGGGGCGAGGTGGTGTCTGTGATTGGGCATTCGGGTTGTGGAAAGTCGACAGTTCTGACCATGGTCGCGGGATTGAACGGTATTACATCCGGCTCAATCGTTGTTGCTGGCCGAGAGATTGCTGGACCAGGCCCGGATCGTGCCGTGGTGTTTCAGTCCCCCTGCCTCCTGCCGTGGATGACGACTTTTCAGAACGTCATGCTCGGTATTAATCAGGTTTACGCACACGGAACAAAGGTCGAGCGACAACAGATCTGCGAGTACTACCTGAACGCCGTGGGTCTTGCTGATTCGATGCACAAGTATCCCCGCGAAATGAGTGGCGGCATGCAACAGCGTGTTGGGATTGCTCGAGCCATTGCGCTGAAGCCTCGGATGTTGTTGCTCGACGAACCCTTTGGACGTCTCGATTCGCTGACGCGAATGGAATTGCAGGATGTCATCCTCAGTATTCTCGATCGCGAACAGATCACGACAATGGTCATTACCCACGACGTCGATGAAGCGATCTACATGTCGAACAGAATCTGCATGATGACCAATGGCCCTGCTGCCACGGTTGGACAAGTACTCGACCTTCCGTTTGAGCGGCCGCGAGTTCGCAAAGATCTGCTGGAACATCCGGACTACTACGAATTCCGTGGTTCACTCATTGCGTTCCTTGAGAGACAGGAATCCAGAAAGACATCGCACACTTCAAAACGCGATGCTCGCATAGAAACATCCGGAAGCGAGCACAATGTTCGAGCGCAGATATCGCTGGAACCAGCCTCGTCAGGAGGAACTCGATGACAGGTTCAACATCAAGAAGTATGCAGAAGCATTCGACGCTTGTTCAATACATCGAAGTCTGGAATGCCGAAGCTGACGGGCAAACCATGCGTTTGATAAGACATGCCCGTCTTCGGGGGAATGTGGTCGATTCTGATACTTCTGAGCAACGTATTCGCTGTGGCGAAGGTCTGGCCGGCATGGCGTGGCATCAGCGACACGCAATCATCCTGCAGGAAGCTCCCAGTGAATTGCTGCAACGGATTGGCTCGAAGAATGGACTGGAACTGGCTGCGTTGATCGCATATCCGGTCATGAAAGGGCAGGAAGTCCTGAGTGTGATCGTGCTGGGAATCAGCGCCGGTCCGGGCGCCTTTGAAGTCTGGAGTCGTGATGATCGAGATGAGCTGTCGATCAGCGCAAGTTATTACTCAGGATTGAAGAGTTTCGAATTCATCAGTCGGCATGTGAAGTTTCCCAAGGGAGCAGGCCTGCCAGGTACAGTCTGGAAAAGCGGGCAACCCAAATTGGCACGGGATCTGGCTCACAGCGCGGGATTCATGCGTTCGTTTGCAGCCGATGAGACTGAACTCAATACGGGTCTGGGCTTGCCCGTCGGCTCGTCCGCCGGAAACAGTGAATCGGTTCTGTTATTGCTGTCGTCGAATACAAAACCATTTGCTGTGGGATTCGAAATCTGGCAGCCGCAGGCTTTTGCAACTGCCGATGCGCCGCATCTCATTCGATCAGCGGTCGATTGGAATGCGTTCGCCCCCAGTTTCGCTTCAAAGACGGATACCCTGGTCGCTGAGACGTGGACTTCAGGACTCCCGGTTTTCAAAACGTCGCAATCGACTGATGGGTCTGTGCTCGAAAGAGAGGGGGTCGTACGAGCCTGGCTCGCGATTCCTGTCTATCGCGGTGTTGAAAAGACGGCTGTCGTGTTGTTTGGTTTCTAAACAGGCGAGCAACATAAAAGGCGAGCGGGGGACGTTAGTCCGCTGATATTTTTCCCGCGAATGTTCTCGTCCTGATCGTTCTTCGAATTGTTCGGCCGCTGACGAATTCAATCAGGGGATTGACATCCCCCGCTCGCCGAAGAGTTTTATTTCAGGCAATACACATGATCTCAACAGAACAACAAACAATCGTCGTCGTCGGAAACGGCATGGTCGGCCTGCGATTCTGCGAACAGCTCATAGCGTTTGACGAACTCAAACGCTATCGCATTGTCACGTTCTGTGAAGAAGCGAGAGCCGCATACGACCGTGTTGGACTGTCGAACTTCTTCGCGCACCGCGATGCTGAAAAGCTGATGCTCGCGCGAAAAGAATGGTACGAGTCCGTGGGGATTGAATTACATGTTGGCGATCGAGCGATTCATATTGATCGCGAACGCAAGCAAGTCAGGTCGTTCAAAGGAATCGACGTCAACTATGATAAGTTGATCATGGCCACGGGGTCGTTTCCGTTTGTTCCGCCAGTGCCGGGAATCCAGAAACAGGGCATCTTTGTTTATCGCACGATTGAAGATCTGCAGCACATCATCGCCTATGCCGGGAAGGCAGAGAAATGTGCCGTGATCGGCGGCGGTTTGCTTGGACTGGAAGCCGCGAAAGCCGCGTTTGACCTTGGTCTGCAGACACACGTGATCGAATTTGCACCGCGACTGATGCCACGGCAGTTGGACGAAGCTGGATCTCGTACATTGCTGCAGAAGATTCGCGACATCGGAGTTCACGTGCATCTGGGAAAGTCGTCGAAGGCAATCCACGGCGACGGCAAGATCCAAAGCATCGAATTCACAGATGGATCGTCGCTGGAATGTGATATGTTGATCGTCTCTGCCGGCATTCGGCCACGTGACGATCTGGCCAAACAATCCGGTCTGCAATTGGGTGAACGTGGCGGCATCGCGGTCAATGATCGCCTGCAAACCAGCGATCCCAATATCTTTGCCATCGGCGAATGTGCACTGCATGGTGGCATGATTTACGGGCTCGTCGCGCCTGGCTATGCGATGGCCGAAACGGTCGCCGCAAACTTCTGCGGAGACGATCGAAACTTCGAAGGCAGTGACCTTTCCACGAAGCTCAAGTTGATGGGAATCGATGTCGCCAGCTTTGGAAACTACGAAGCCAGTCCCGATGTTGC
>JANOZG010000397.1:0-13524 GCA_031429275.1 Planctomycetota bacterium | reverse complement strand
GATGCGATGAATCTGTACTGGGACGATCTTGTCGGTATCAAGCATATTCATCGTGCACCGAATGGCGGGCATGGCCTTGATGCCGGTCGCGAAAACGCGTTGCGGACGATCGCCGTCTTCTTTCGCCACGCGGCAGGCGGAAAGACCTTGCCCGAATTCAACTGGAAACCAAAAGTCACAGACTCCGAAGTTGGCATTGCGATGACGCCGACGGGTGATCCTGCAGCTGTTCGATTCTGGGTCGCTCGATCAGATTCCAATGACTTTCGCGATTCAAAATGGGAATCGCAGGAACTGGCAATTCAGGATGGAGCTTTCAATGGCACTGCACCCAGGAATGGCGAACAACGCGTCGCGGTTTTTGGCGAGGCCGAATACAACTATGAAGGCGTAAACTATCTGCTTTCGACGCTTGTGTTCTGGAAGTAATTGTCCCGGACGCAGTTTGAATTAATGCTGGCGAGCGGCTGGGCGTCAGCCCTCCGAGTTTGCGGTTTTTGTTACGCAGATCCATCCGGCTAAACATCGTCCAACGAAATACGATCCAACGCTAAACTGTCGATGCGAGAAATGCCCATGCGTTTCTCGTCTGACACCAGCGAAGCCAAATGCGGCCGAGGTATAATTCTCTGCGGGCCATCATCGACTCGCTGAATCTTCGCACCCAGCAGATTTAGTTTCTGTTCAAACGCCTGATAGCCGCGATCCAGATGATACACGCGGCGGATTTCCGTTCGCCCTTCCGCGGCCAACGCTGCCAGTACCAGCGCTGCGCTGGCTCGCAGATCGGATGCCATGACCGGAGCTCCGGATAATTTTGACACTCCGTTGACGATCGCAGCGTTGCCTTCAATCCTGATGTTGGCTCCCATGCGGACAAGTTCTGCAGCATGCATGAAGCGTTCGGGAAAGACGCGATCGGTGATTCGACTTTCTCCCTGAACAGTGGATAGAAGAGCCATGAATTGTGCCTGGCAATCGGTTGGCAAACCCGGATACGGTTCTGCCGTCAGGTTGGCTGGGAGAAGAATTCCGCCGCCTCGCACGCGCAACGTGTCTTGTGTGGTCTCAACCGAAACACCGATTTGATGCAGTGCGTTCAGCACGCATGCCATGTGCATTGTTGGTGCATTTTGGATCGTCACATCGCCGTTCGTGATCGCTGCGGCCAGTGCCAGAGTTGCCGCTTCAATCCGATCGGGGATTACGGTGTGACGCACCTCCTGCAACTGATCTACGCCATCGATTTCGACGACTGATGTACCAGCTCCGCAGATTTTCGCACCAGCCGCATTCAGAAAACGCGCGAAGTCCTGCACTTCGGGTTCCTGAGCCGCAGAACGAATGACCGTGCGGCCTTTGGCCAATGCCGCAGCGACCATCACGTTGCAGGTACCCGTAACAGTCGGCCCGAATGGTCCACACAAATCCACGTCTGCACCGTGAAGCTGCGACACAGATGCGACAATGTAGCCACCTTCAAGGCGAATGTCCGCGCCTAACGCCGTTAGTCCTCGCAAATGCAGATCGATAGGTCGATGGCCGATATTGCATCCACCAGGCAGGGAGACTCGCGCAGTTCCGAAACGAGCCAGCAGCGGGCCGAGCACACAGACACTGGCTCGCATTTGTCGCACCAATTCGTACGGAGCGATTGACGACTTTACCTCATGGGTGTCGATAGAAATTCTTCCGTCATTGCTGACATCAACGACTGCACCGACTGCCTGAAGCAACTGACGCATGGTGTCAACGTCACGCAATTGGGGGACTTGCTCAAGAACGACTTCGCCGCGAATCGCCAATGATGCTGCCATGATCGGAAGCGCCGCATTTTTGCTGCCACCGACGCGGACCGTTCCTCGAAGCGGGTGCCCGCCTTCAATACAAAACATGTCCAAAATCAGCATCCTTTCTGATCACAATGTTTCGAAGTTACAGGATCAGGGGACTAACATCCCCCGCTCGCTTTAGAGTATGCCTTCAACAATCCGTTCGTTGCCGCTCAGATCGCGGCGAATCTCAGTAGAGCTAAAACCTGATGACTTTAGAAGTTGTGCCACTGTCTGACATTGCGCAGGATCAAGTTCCAATACAATAAACGCACTAGGCTTCAGGATCTTTTGAACATCGGCCACCAGACGTCGCACGATGTCCAAACCGTCCTCGCCGGAGAACAGCGCTTCTGGTGGTTCATGCTGAACCACTTCCGGCTGCAGCGTTGCACGTTCATCCTCGCGAATATAAGGTGGGTTGCTGACCAGTCCATCGAACTTGATTCCGGTTTCCAGCAGTGGCTGCAGCAGATCACCGGCCAATAGATTGACTCGGCCCGCTACTTCCAGCTTTTCGATATTGCGACTGGCGATTTCCATGGCTCGCGGCGAATTGTCAGTGGCGTAGACCGTGCAATTCGGACGTTGCCTGGCGATGGTGATGGCAATACATCCGGAACCAAATCCGACTTCCGCGACTGTTCGAGACTGATCTTTCGGAATGCATTCCAGGCAGACGTCAACCAGCGTTTCGGTCTCGGGTCGTGGGATCAAAACACCCTGACCGACGTCAAAGCTGCGGCCATAGAATTCGCGAGTGCCGACAATGTAGGCCAGCGGTTCCCGCTTCGCTCGACGCTGGACAGATTCCCGCATCTGAGTGCGCTCCGCGTCGGTCAGTTCTGTATCAATGTCCGTATACAGGCGAATTCTTGGGCAGTGTCGAGCGTGCGACAGCAGCAGTTCTGCTTCCAGGCGAGGCGATTCCACACCCTTCTGTTTCAGGAAGCCTGTGGTCCATTCCAGAATCCGTCGCACAGTCCATACGTCCGCACTTGCAGGTTGGTTGCCAGGTGTTGACATAGGATGCGAGTGCAGTCAGTGGTCGGGTGTGGAGTGGCGGATGTTGATCAATGGCCGACATTATAGTTTGAACCGCTATTTTGTTCTACGTTCGCTCGAATTGAGATAAATCTGCCACTTCCGGTCGCGTTCAATCCTCCGCCCGACTTCCGTCGCCGCACATTTTGACGATTTTGGGATCGAAACGAGCGACGATTCCGACGAGATCCGATTGCTCCGCCATCACCTGTTCAATGTTTTTGTAGACCATTGGCACTTCATCTGAACCCGCTGAGAGGACTTGAATTCCCCGCTTGGCGAGGTTCTTCTGCACTGCTCGGAAGTTGAATTGATCCAACGCTTTCTTCCGCGACATGGCTCGACCAGCTCCATGTGACGCCGAATTCAGACTCTCTGCATTCCCCTTGCCCCGAACGATAAACGCAGGATCAGCCATGGAACCCGGAATGACTCCCAGTTCGCCGTGGCTCGCCGGAGTCGCGCCTTTGCGATGGACGATGACGTCGCGACCGCCATGATGTTCCTTCCAGGCAAAGTTGTGATGATTCTCGACCCCCGCAATCACGCGCGCGCCTAGCAGTTGGGTGACGAGACGATGGATGACCGCGTGATTTGCCGATGCAAATTCCCCCATCAGATTCATAGCCGCCCAATATTCCTGTCCCGCTTGCGACTCCATATCCAGCCACGCCAGTCGATCAAAATGCTGATGCTGTTTGGGCATATTCGTGCGAGCTATATTCGAGTATGTGGAACATACTGATGCTCCCGGCCCCCGGCTTCCGCTGTGACTTAACAATGCCACATACTGGCCTGCTTCGAGATTCAAATCGGGCGATCGTTCCGCGATCGTGACGACTCCAAATTCCACAAAGTGGTTGCCAGAGCCGGATGTCCCCAGTTGCTTGCTGGCTTTGTCTTTGTTCTCGCGAGTGATCCGAGTCACCGACCAGTCCGCGTCCATCACGGGATGGTCCTGAGGTTTTTTATGAACCGAGCCAACTCCAAATCGCGTTCCGTTTTCCAGTGCATTGCGATAATGATCAAAGCGTTTCTCGAGCGTCTCCACTGGCATATCCAGCAATGAGATTTTCATTCGACACGCAATATCGACACCGACTGCGTACGGTATCACGACGTCCTGAGTGGCCAGTACACCGCCAATCGGCAGCCCATATCCTATGTGCGCATCCGGCATCAGCGCTGCACCGACTGCTGCCGGAATGCGACAGGCGTCGCGCATCTGTTGATGAGCTCCGTCGTCGATATTCGAACCCCAGGTTCGATATTCGATTGGGATATATTCCGGAGGTGAATCCGATTCGGTGAGTTCCCGCGCCAGCGCGTCCAGCACTGCATCGCCGAAAAACAGTTTTGGATTCTCGGCGACCAAACGCAGGCGATCCTTGATCGTTCGTTTGTCAAATTCCGGCGATTCCGACAGCGATTGAATTGCTCGAATGGCATGATTCACCGCGTGCCTTGGGATTCCAAGTTTTTCCAGTTGTCGAGCGTTCATAAACCACAATCCATCATAAGGCACAAAGTCGAAGGCGAATTCAACGATCTGATCCACCTTCAGTTTTGCAGCGACACAGCTCGGAGAATGAGGCTCACAGTATTTTATTGCAAAATGGGCTCCGATAGCGCCGCAGCAATTTTTATCGCTTCGATCATCCCGAGCGCACTGGCGGGGGTGTGAGGATTCCATGCACGATCAAAGGCCGTTCCATGTGTCGGACTTGTACGGACAATTGGCAGCCCAAGTGTGATATTCACTGCCGATTCGAATCCGATTAACTTCACGGGAATATGCCCTTGATCGTGATACATCGCCACAATTCCGTCAAACTCCCCGCTGACCGCTCGACGAACAAGGGTATCCACTGGCAGTGGGCCAACGACGGATTTCAACGAAGAACGACAGGCAGCCACAGCTGGCTCGATGAACATCGCTTCTTCATCGCCAAATAATCCGTTTTCGCCGCCATGAGGGTTCAAGGCACACACCGCGATCGCTCGGCGTTCGCAGCGAATCCGTTGCAGGAATTCATCCATCAGCTGAATCTTGCTGACCACAGATTCCGAACTCAGCATGCCCGGCACGCTTGCGATTGAAGTGTGCAAGGTGACATGAGCGATGCTCAGGCCATTCAACACCGTCGTGCGGCCCGAGCCCTCTGCTGTGCTGTGGATCGGACGAATCAGGTGTCGCCATTGTTTCATAGCGGCTTCAGGGAGATGCAGCATCATCGCAAATTCCTGAACGCCGCAGCGGTGGGCGAGGATTTCCGTGTGCCCCGGAAAATCATGTCCAGCGAGATGCAATGCTTCCTTGTTGAGTGGCGCAGTCACGATTGCATCGACCGACGAACTTTTTGCCAGATCGATCGCGGCATCAAGATATTGGAATGCTGCGTCACCTGCTTCCCTGCTGATGCGGCATCGAGGCGCAGACAGAACACTATTACCAGCAGGATCAATGCACAGAAACTCGCTTCTTTTTTCGGCGTCCGCTACTGCGGCTCGCAAGCAGCCAGAATCTGAGTTCTCGGCGTATTCCTGAATCGTTACACGCAGGCCAAACATGTCTCCGGCCTGACGAAAAATATCCGGATGCCCGACAAGCACAGGGTGGCAGACCGAAACAGCTTCCTGATTTCCGATGGCCCGAAGAATGACTTCCGGTCCTACGCCGGCTACGTCTCCAGCCGTGATGGCAATGATGGGTTTCATACGGCGTACTTGCAAAATATCTCACAACACCACATCGAAGAACTGCTCTATGGGGGAATTCCCCAATCGACATACGGCCGCATTGTTTCATTCGCGGTGAATAAGTCTAATCAGAATCATTTTATGTGGCTTTTTATGACACACCATCGCATTCTGCAGCGAATTCCTGTGTCGAAATCTAATCCTGCCAATTGTCAACACGTGATTACGGCGGCATTTGCTTTGCAAATTCTTGTTAGAAGTCGACGATCAGGGCATCTTATGGGCTTACGCAGAAAACTGCGGCATGGAAGTCGCGATTTCATTTCTGATGTAGCCCGATTGGCTGAGCTGCTCCTTCCCAGGGGGAACGACCGACGGATTCCGAAAGGATATTTGTTGGGGGAATCGCCCGAGAGGGAGCTCTCTTTCCTGTGGTGAGTTGGCGTTGTCACTGACGCCATGCAAAGTTCTCAGCACCGATGCCACGATCAGAGCTAATCGACAAAGACAAACTCGCTGAGGTTGAACAGCAAGCGACACAATGCTGACAGCCCGTGTTCCTGAGCATACTTACTCAGTTCACTTGCTTCGTCCGACGAAGGGCGTCTTCCCGTCAACAGCAGGTATGCCTGATCAACCTGGTCCCCAATTGATGCGTTTTCATTCTCCAATCGCTTCGCAAGATGCTGTGCCATCGATAATGTGAAACGATTATTAAGCAACGATAGAGCCTGCAACGCTGTCAGAGTCTCGTGCCGACGCGGCGTGCTTTGTGAAGAATCAGCGCAGTCAAGCGTGGTCATAAAGGGATCAGGCTGTGAACGTACGATGAAACGATAAATGCTGCGACGATGTGAGCGAGCATCCTCCGGATCGAACTTGCTGTATTCGTAGTGCGGTGAATGTTCAGGCTTTTCAAGCTCAAACAAATAGAAGCCGGCACCCCCCATTTCAGAGTTCAATCGACCGCTCACAGCCAGAATTGAATCACGCACTTCTTCAGCCTCCAAACGGCGACGGTTCATCCGCCACAGATATTTGTTGTCGGCATCCACCAAACTCGCTGTTGGGTTGTCGCTGGAAGTCTGGCAATAAACACGGCTTGTGACAATCAGGCGATGCAGCTGCTTGAATGACTGACCTCTGTCACGAAACTCAACAGCCAACCAGTCCAGCAATTCCGGGTGGCTCGGAAGTTGCCCCATTCGACCGAAGTCGTTGGGTGAATCCACGATCGCTCGGCCGAAATGATATTGCCAGACGCGGTTCACAATCGACCGCCATGTGAGCGGATGTTCGGAGTCGGAAACCCAACGCGCCAACGCGGCGCGGCGGTCGGCTTCAGAGTGATTCTCTGGCAGGGAAAACTGCCATGCATCGTTGACGTGCAGCGGAATCGTTCCCGGCTGAATCTCTTCACGAGGCTGCGTTTCGTTGCCTCGATGCAGCAGTTTCACGGGACGCGGCTTGCCTTCGGTCGGACGAAAGTTCCCCTGTGGACTAAAGTGGGTGGCAGCGGTGTAGACCATGCGGCCAACTGGCAACGTGTTTAGCTCTTTGTCGATGTCTGCAAGTTGTTGCGTCAGTGTCGTACGTTCAGTTTTGCGTGCGTCCGTGTTCAACTCCGCCAGCAAGGCATCGCGCGTTGTCAGGATGTCGGCGAGTTGTGCGGCGGCCTTGGAATCCGCTGCAGCAGGCCAGATTCCGTCCGTCAGATTACTCTTCCGCCAACGCTCCGGAGCTTCAATCGAATCAAGAGCCGCAACAGAAGCGTTCGGGGCGATATTCGTACCATCAGCAGCGATCACTTCGAGTTCAGCAAGTGCCAGTATGAAATCGTTTTGACGTGTCGCCAGCTTTGTCGCAATGACTCGAATGTAACGCGCAGTCGCACGGCTGGGCGCTGACACCGGTGTGATTCCAGGATTGGAAATATCAGCGGCTGTCGAATCCAGCACGACTGAAGGTGCGATTCCGGTCTCGCGCTGTGAGGCGGTTGAGCCTTCAATCCGGTATCTCAACGGGAATCCGAATCCAGCGCCAATGCCCGCGAAATCATCATGACACGGATGTAAAATAACGTTGGATAGTTCGACGTCTCGCCCTAAATCCAGTTCGACCCATTTCTCGCTGTCCATCGTCGCTGCGATCTGGCTGTGGTAACCAAATTCGGGGCGATTCGCCGTGGGTTCTGCCGCAGGGCGCAATTCATTGATCTGCTTTTCCATAGTGGCGAGTCTTTCACCGCCTTCAGCACGCATCGCAGCATCCAAATCCTGCAGTTTCTTCTGAGCGGCCGTTTTTTGTGTTGTTAAAGCATACCGCTTCGCTTCGACAGCCGGGTCTGTGTCATACGGTCGCTCAGCGCGGTCGACAGCGGCAAAGACCGATTGCAAACTGTAGTAGTGCTGCTGCGTAAACGGATCAAACTTATGATTATGACAACGCGCGCATTGAATCGTTGCACTACAGAACGTATTCAACGCGCCGGTGACCATGTCGTCGCGGTCAAGATTCCGTGCAACTTTGCCGTCGATCTTGTTCTCTGAAACCTCTACGTGCCCAATAAAATCCCATGGACCAGCGGCGATGAATCCCAGACCTAGAATTCCATCCGGCTCACCTGGAAATAATACATCGCCAGCAAGTTGTTCCTGAATAAAACGGGCGTACGGCTTGTCGTCGTTGAGCGAACGTATCACGTAGTCGCGATACGGCCACGCATTCGGCCGAAGTTTGTCTTTATCATAACCGCACGTGTCGGCATATCGCACCACATCCAGCCAGTGCCTCGCCCAACGTTCACCGTAGTGAGGTGATGCGATCAAACGATCAACAACCTTGTCATAAGCGTCAGTTGACTGATCGTTCACGAAAGCGGAAATCTCTTCGGGTGTTGGCGGCAGACCAATTAGATCAAACGTCACTCGTCTCAGCAGCGTGCGTCGATCTGTTTCTGTGGAAGGCTGCAATTCGTGTTCGCGGAGTTTTCTGAGCACAAATGCATCGATCGGCGTTCGTATCCATTTTTGTGCAGCATCGTCAGAGAATTCCGGTGTGGCTGGCCGAACGATTGGTCGCAATGACCACCAGTCAAAATTGTCCACGACAGGTTCCGCAAGTCGAAAGTCTTTTGGCCATGCCGCCCCCGCAGCAATCCACTCGCGCAGCGTTTCTACTTCAGTTGCACTGAGTGGATCGGCATCTTTGGGCATCAAAGGACGAGCGCCATCGGCCCCAGGCTGGACGACACTCAAAAAGTGACTTTGATCCGGGTTTCCTGCTTCAACAAAACCGGAATCCAGCAGTTGCTGTTGTGTCTGTAACGAGAAATCGCCTTTGCGATCGCTTTCGTTGTGACAACTCAGGCAACGTCGTTCCAGCAATGGCACGACTTTTTCCAGGAACAAATCATCAGCCAGCAACGCCGTAAATGCGAACAATTCATGGAATATGATGCTGGCAAAAATCAGATGTTTAATCATTCGGGTGGAGGCAGTGTGTAGGCAGGAGCAGGCGTACGTCTGAAACAAGAAAATGCGACGTGTGGAAATCGTTCAAACAACAACCTTCGCCTTTCGCTTTGCGAGAGTAGCATTCTTTCGCGGAGCGATAGGCGACCACAAGACAAATGTTGACCGTGCTATTCTGCAGGATATCGAAACGGATCGTCCGTGCCGACCCTTATTCACTTTCCGGGGTAACTTTTGTAGTGGGTACACGCAGCAGCCTGGCAACGACAACAGTCACGACGACCAAATACGCAATACTCAGACCGAACAGCGGCCAAAGAAGCTGCGGCCATTTATTGAAGACGCTGTCAGAAAGCCACGACTGTGCAAAACACAAGGGAGCCATGCCAATTCCCGTGGCCAGCATGACAGTGCGAACGGGAATTCGAGTGAATCCCGCTGCGTATGACACAAGATCTGTCGAAGTCAGTGGATTTATTCTCAGCATCACGATCAGCCACCCGCCACGACGCTCAAGATTGTCCTGTAGCCTTTCGATCGCTGCTGATGAACCGATGCGTTTGAGCCATTCAGGTCCAAAGCTGCGAGTTAATCCACAGGAGATCCCTGAACCGATGATGTTGCCTGTCATCGCCAGCAGGCCACCCATCCACGGCCCAAAGATCAATCCACCCGGAGCGTAAAGTAGTACTCCGGGAATTGGCGCGACGATGACTTCGATGGTGACGAACACGATATAGAGTGCCGGAGCCCAGATTCCTGCCTGGCGAAAGAACTGCTGCAGGCGATCGATTCTTTCAGCGCCGGAAATGTCCGATTGTGTCAGTTGAAATGCGATGCCTTCTGACAACCACGAGCCAGCAATTCCGGTCACGAGACCAGCCAATATCAGCCACGGCAGGAAGCGAAATTTCGATGATTGCATGGCTAGTGCCGCAATGACGCGCATTCCGTACCTGATCTTTAACGTTGATAAATCGGCAGATAACCATACTCAATCGCGAGCGCTAAGACTGCCAGGGATGTCGAATAGACTTTGCCCGCCTGACGCTCAGTACCGTCTTCAGGGTTCCAGTACCCGGACGGATGCTGCAGATCAAGAATCGTGCGATACAGCGATTCTCGCGACTGACGCCATTCTTCGCCGCCGACCTTGAACATTCCAACCGTGCAATAGTAGGCACCGTAATAAAAATACTGTTCACCTCTGGTGAGCGGTCGGGAAAGAATCAAATTCGCCGCTGCCAGTGTTTCGCGAGTGCGATGTTCGCCACAGACTTCCAGAGCCACAATTCCAGTTCCAGATCTTGTGATCGAACTGCCGTGGCCAACCATGTAGCCGAAGCCACCGTCATGTTTGACATGCAATCGCCGAATATAAGCAATGGCTCGATCGATGTTATCGGCTGGCACGTCGCAACCGATATCTTTCGCTGCACGCAACGCCAGAAGTTGCCAGGCAGTAACGCTCAGGTCGGCATCACCACTGGTTGGCTGATATCGCCAGCCGCCATCATGTTCGGCCGACTTGGGATGATTTTGCGCATCGACGATCAGCTTAATTGCGCGCTGAAGAACTTCCCGGCAACGAACAGACTGAGTCGGATCAACCATTCCATATATTTCTGCCAGCATCAATGTTGCGATGCCATGGCTATACATCGGCCCGTGACTGCGTTCTTTGCCCACGAGCAATCCGTTGGCGAGCTGCTGTGACAACAACCAGCCAACACCGCGTGTCATATGGTGCCCGTACGGGCCTTCTTCCGGAACATGACCACCTGCCAGAAACGACATGATTGCCAGCGCTGTGGTTGCTGTGGATTCACCAAAGTCGCTGGTGGTCCAGGCTCCTGAAGGCTGCTGCTCTGACGCCAGCCACGACAATGCGCGATGAATTGATGCGTCAATCCTTTGATTTAATTCATCAGCCTCATCGGCGGCGAACGATATCCGTGGTATCAAACCAACGGTCGTCATTGTGCCCAGAGTCTTCGAAAGAAAACAACGGCGCGAGGCTGCCGGCTGGCGAGCAGTTAAAGTCGTTCGAAGTGGATTCATGATTGTGTGCCGCAAATTCAATGAGGCCCCGGAGATATCTCCGAGGCCTCATCATTTAACCAGAATTCGCGTTGAACCGCCATCACGGCGTTCAATCAGCGCTGGGATAACGGTTTCTAAACTCTATGCGTACTCTCGGGTCTTTTCCAGGCCTGGCATTGGAATCGGATACTTGCCTTCTTCATCAGCCTTGAGTGGTGATTCTGATTCCAGAGTGAGTGATTCGATGTCTGGAGCAAATTCATGCTCGCAGTTCATCATCTGCTCCAGCGTCAATTCCTGACCCGTATGTGCCGCCATGCGGCCCATGGATGTCACAATGCTGGCCATGCAGCCACGTTCAACCTCATTGTACTTTTCATCGTTTCGAATTGCGGCAATAAGATGCTTCCATTCATCCACGTAAGGGTTGTTCTTTTCGGGTTGTGGAAACTGCCATGCCAGATTTGCATCATCCTCGTTGTGGCCTTTATAGATACGAGCACGTGACGGCCAGTGTGATGCCGACGAGATTACGCCCAGTCCTTTTGTTCCATGAGCGTAGCTGGCGAATTCCTGATAGCAACCTGGGATCGTACGTCCATTGACGAACAGTTTCGTGCCGTCGTCAAACGTGTACTCCATCGAATAGTTATCGAAGTTCTGATCGACGCTGTCACCGCGATAGTGACGACCGCCGTTGGCCTTGCACTTCACGGGCCACGCATTTTTCATCCAGCAGGATTCATCGATATTGTGAATCAGGAAGTCACTGACTGCTCCACCGCTCAGCCACAGGAATCCGTGGAAGCGACTGATCTGGTACAGCAATTCGCTGACGCCTTCTGGCTTTGGCCCGGTCGCGGCTGTACCGGTTGGTCCCGCCATGCGGTAAGCTCGCATCATGGTAATGTCGCCGATTTCGCCGCCTTGAATCCGGTCAAACAGTTCACGGCGTGCCTCGCAGTGTCGGCACATCAGACCAACAGCAACCTTCAGGTTTTTGGCGATGGCTTTGTCATTCAACGCCAGCATGCGTTTGGTTGTAGGGCCATCAACGGTGACCGGTTTTTCCATAAACACGTTCAACCCTTTTTCAATGGCGTACGTGTAATGTACCCAGCGAAAAGCTGGCGGCGTTGTCAGGATCACGACATCGCCAGGTCGCAGACTGTCCATCGCTTTCTTGTAGCCATCGAAGCCGACGAAACGGCGTTCTTCCGGAACATCCATTTTCTTGGCGTTGTTTGCATCCTTGCTGAGATTCTCATGGCTGGCGGTCAGGTTCTTTTCGAACACGTCAGCCATCGCAATCAGCTTGATCGGACCATTATCGACCGATAGTGCATTGCCAGCGGCACCAGTGCCGCGCCCGCCGCAGCCGACGAGTGCCAGCTGAATGGTGCTGTCCTGAGCGGCGTACATGCCTGACGCAGCACTGCTCATCAGCGTGGTAGCTGCAGCGGCTGCTGTGGAAGTCTTGAGAAAGCTCCGGCGTGAAGCTTCAGAGGAGTTGGTCGTCATCACAATAGCTCCGGTAATGGAATCTTGGAGGGAAGTTGTTTGAATCCGTCTTTGATAGAATCAAACGCAAAAACAGGCCGTGCTGATACTCCAGCTCGAACACCTGCGGCAGGCCTCAGATATTATTGCGTAGATCGCATGCAAACGGAAACGATTCTGTAGAATGCCTTTCATGTTTCCACTTCCTCTTTCTGATTTCGAATATTACATGCTGGTCGATGATCGTCCATCGCATCCGATGGTGTTCGTCATGGCTGCCCAGTTATCCGGTGCTTTTCAGAAGCCCACTCTACAGTTGGCGCTGGCGGAATTGGTCGAGTGTCATCCGCTGCTCAAATGCACGATTTCGGAGGTTCCCGGCAAGGGGTGGTGCTGGACACCACAAATCTCAGGAATGATGCAGAACAGCCTGGAATGGACTGATGAAGACGAAAAGTCCGTAGCGGAATTTGTACCTCCCGTTCGCGTTTTCGATATCACGTCTCAAACCGGACTGCGGGTCGTGGTCCGCGCTTCACCAACGAAGTCTCGTATGTTTCTGTATATTCACCACGCCTGCTGCGACGGTATTGGAGGCATGCAGATTCTGGGAGAATTACTGGCCCGATACGGCCAGAAAACGACTGATCCTGAGGGGAAGCAGCCAGTTTTCTATATCCCGAGGAAAGAACTGCTGCT
The DNA here is from genome assembly GCA_031429275.1 of Planctomycetota bacterium. GTDB lineage: Bacteria > Planctomycetota > Planctomycetia > Planctomycetales > Planctomycetaceae > SXXK01. The sequence continues at coordinate 233 of JANOZG010000397.1, read as the reverse complement.
GGAACGTGACAACTACGACTCAGGTGAAGCAACGGTCGAACGTCATAAGAAGTCGCTGAAAAAAACGATTGGAAAAATCTCCCGATTGCTGCTGAGAAAGCCGGCGGATGTAGCGGCCGACGTAGTTCGCCGGATCTCACAGCCGCACGCAATGCTCGCGAGGTCGGTATCAGGCGTTTGAATGTTGTCGGTCGATGCACCGTTAGTGCATGGACCTGTGCTGCTGAAGTCGC
>JANOZG010000396.1:0-7017 GCA_031429275.1 Planctomycetota bacterium | reverse complement strand
CGAATCCTGATGACCAGTCAGAGTGAACTGGCATTGTCGCCAGATGGTCATGGTGGCCTGGTTTCAGCACTGGCAAAAAGCAAACTGCTCGAAATGCTGGCAAGCTGCGAGATTCGACATTTGTTTTATCATCAAGTCGATAATCCGACCGCCATTCTTTGCGATCCTGCGTTCCTTGGATTTCATTCATTGAAGAGATCGCAGTTATCAACGAACGTTGTGCGAAAGGTGAGCCCCACAGAACGAATGGGCGTACTGGCCGATATCAATGGACGCACAGAGATTGTTGAATACAGCGAATTGACTCCGGAACAAGCGGCTCGAACTGACGCTGACTGTGACTGGATCTTCTGGGCCGGGAATACAGCCATTCATATTTTCGACAGAGAATTCATCGAACAGCTTGCCGCAGATGAAGGCAAGTTGCCGCTGCACATTGCCAAAAAGAATGTCGCTTTCATCAATGAAGCCGGAGACACAATCAAGCCTGACGATCCAGCCAATCCTAATGCGATTAAGCTGGAAAGGTTCATCTTCGACGCGCTGCCTATTGCAGAACGAACTTTAATCGTTGAAGGCAATCGTGAGCGAGAATTTAACCCGGTCAAGAATCGTAGTGGTGCAGATTCGCCGGCCACGTCACGGGCAGCATTGTCGAGGATTGGACGCGAATGGCTGACGGCATCGGGCCAGACGGTTCCCGAAGGCGTTGACGTGGAGATCAGCCCACTGATCGCGCTGGATGCAGCTGAATTGGAAGCAAAAATCGCATCTCTGTCGGTCCGTGTTTCGGACCTTTTTTGAAAGACGACTGTTCCATGCGATGGTTGCTGATAATTTTCGCACTCGCGATATGCGGCCTGTCGTCTGGATGCAGCGAACCGAATTCACCGCAGACTGTGTCGAACGAATCGAAACACAATCGTGATCGTCCACAAATTGTCGTTACGAGCCAGATTCTGTTTGAAATGACTCAGACGATTGTCGGCGATCACGCATCGACATTGCTGGTGGTTCCTCATGGCGTTTCGTCGCCGACATGGTCACCGACTTCGAAAGACGCAAAATCCATGCAACAGGCAGACTTGGTTTTGCTCAGCGGTGCCGGATACGAGCCGTGGAAAGATCGAGTTTCACTGCCACCTTCCCGTGTTCGTGATACTGCGGCCGGATATTACGATCAGCTGATTCGCATCCCGGACGCCGTGACACATCAACATGGTCCCGGAGGTTCCCATAGCCATCCAGGAACAGTCTGGGCGACATGGCTCGCCCCGGAATTGGCAGCGGCTCAAGTCCACCAGGTCGGTCTTCACTGCGTCCGATTATTGCCTGACCAAAAACAGGCGATTGAAACGGCCGAAGCAAAACTCGCCGCTGAATTGAGCGCTCTGCACGCCATGATTGTCTCGATCAAAGCCGCAGCGAAAAACGACACGTTCTTTGTGTTCTCAGACGCACCGCATTATCAGTATCTGACTCAAACATTGGGATGGGAACTCCGCTATTTACATTGGGCTACCTCAGGTCCGCTGACTGACGCTGATCGCACGCAATTGCAGGATCTTTTTAAGTCCGACTCAAGCGTTGTCTCTGCCGCTGGATATGACAGGCGACTGTTCCTGCTGGATTCGCGGCATTCAGTCGAAACGGAAGGGTATGTTCGCGAGTCAGGCTTTACGGTCGTTCGAATTGATCTGTGCGAAGCAGCCATTGGCGAGTCAGTCTCTCTGGCAGTGAGATTGAAGCGAAACCTGCAGAGAATTCTGGATGTACTTGGCGAGTCCACAGACACGCATATCGAACAGCCGGAGAGTACTGAAATCCGCTGAATCTGTACGTGTTGCTATTCCCACTTCACCACGACACCACTTGCACATCGATGGAGCTGTCGTTCGGATTGCAGTACGAGTTGGCCTTCATCGTCGACGCCCACACAGACACCTGTGATCATTGCATCACTCACCTGAAGTGTCACGATGCGACCAGTCAGGATATTGTGGCGATTCGTTTCCGCCAGTGCGAGCCGAGGTTGAGTCGTGAGTTGAGTAATGCGGACACTGAGTCGATTCAGGATGGTAATAAGCACAGTATTCAGGTCGATTGAACGCCCCTCAATGTCGTAAAGAGACGTCGCTCGCTGTGAAATTTCAGACGGTGCCTCGCGTAGAGAGTTGTTGACGTTAACTCCAATGCCAATGATCACACCCTGACGTTGATCGATCGAGTGTTGTTCCACAAGAATCCCACAGATTTTTCGGTCACCGATGAGCACATCGTTTGGCCACTTCAAAACAAAGGGACAGTTTGGAAGCAGTTCTGTCAACGCGTCGCGTACGGCCAGACCTGCAGCGAGTGATACCATTGGACGCCGTTCTGCTGCTACAGGCAAAGACGCCGCATCAACAACCCAGGAAAACGTCAGAGCTCCGCCGGACGACCACCACGCATTTCCTTTTCGGCCACGTCCGGCAGATTGGCTGGATGTGAGCACCAGGGCGGGCGTATTGTCGAGCAGCGGACCAAGCAATTCGACGGCCGTTTGATTTGTCGAAGGCAACGTGTCGTGGTATTCGACGTGGCTGATATCCGTTTCATCTTTGATACGATCAAAGTCAAACGTGCCGCAGGAGTTAAAGGGACTGGACATTGCTTAAGGTCTGCGCCCGTCAGTAATCATTCCGATGATGATAAACACTATCGCCGCCCCCCACAGCAGCATAAAGAATCCACCACAGCCGATGCCGATGCCCGCGTGAATACTGCCTTTGATTGCAGGATTTCTATTGCGGTCACGCAGCCCCATAATTCCCAGCACTAAAGCCGGGATCGCCAGAAAGAATCCGATGACAGGAAATCCGCTGAAGATGCCAAGATAATAGGCAATCAGAGCCTTCGGATTTTTGTATGGAATAATGCCACCGGTGGCATCGCCTTCATTGTTTTCAGGTCCCCGGGAGGCTTTGGCAGCCGCTGCAAATTCAGGCGCCTGATACGGATTCGCCTGAGGATTGTCGCCGCACTTCGGGCAGACCGTCGAGTAGTTGGGAATTTCCGACTGGCAGGCGGAGCATTTCATTTTACAGTTCCGAAAAGAACTTTGATCGCAAACAGATAACACCCGTAGTCTGGATCGATGTCACTCGCGCGTCAATCGATTGCTGTTTGTGATTCTGCAACTGCGCAACCGACAGGAGAGCCAGAAAAACAGCGGGCAAAGTCGCTGCCGTTCAACGAGACGATCGATTACACTCTCGCGACGGTTTGTGCCTGATAGATGTCAGCGAAATGCTGTATTCGCGCAGTAACGAACGTGTTGCCGGACAATTTTCAGGCTTGGACAACGGGCGAATTTATGAAGGGGCCGTCTTTACATTACGACACGCGAGTCCTCCGCGAGTTTTGTTGCGATGCCTGCGGGAGAACAGTGCGTGCTCCTGCTTCAGCCACGTCACGCACTTGCATATGCAGCGACCCTCCAAAGTTTATGAGGCCTGTGGATCGGCGTAAGCCTGTTTCACCGGATGTCAGTCGATTCATCACTCCTGTCGATCCAGCGGACGATATCGAAGAAGATATTGTTGATGAAGTTCCGTACGTTCCCCATGTTCCTGTCAAACCGCCACCGCCTGCAAGATTTGCCAACAGACGCAAACTTTACGACGAGACCGCAGTGGTCAGCGAAGATAATTTTGGCGACGGTGTCAGCAGCGACGCTGGAGAAGAATCTTCGTCCAGTGACGATATCGCTGTTGAATTTTCGCAAGAGACCACTTCCAACGGCCTGAAAGACTTGCCCGAAAATATCGGTCGCGAACAAAGGCGACCGCAGGGACGACGACGTGGCCGCGGTGGATCAAATGACGGAGACCGCCCCTCCGAAACTCAAAGAACGCCGCAAGCTCAGCGGTCATCAGAATCCGAAAGATCAACAGACCGGTCTCAGGAAGGCTCGCCTGGAGGAAACGCAAATCCATCAAGGTCACGAGAGTCGGACAGGGCTGCTGGCTCTGAACGTTCGAAAAGAAATGATCGACCTCCACGAAATAATCGCCCTGCCAGAAACGATCGTCAGGGAAACAGTTCATCGAATCGGAATCAGGGCAGCAACCGGCGGACAAATGATGGCAAGGCACCGGCGACTCCGTCCGAGACTCGCAGCCTTCCAAAATCTGCCGAAGATGCTCAAAACAAAGTTACGCACTCGAACAACGACAGCGATCTGACTTTTCCGGACGATGCGATAAGTGAAGACTCGGATTCTGCGGCAGATCCAGCAACACCGCAGGGTGAAGGTCGGCCTCGTCGATCGCGTCGTCGCGGACGTCGTCGAGGTCCTCGGCCGGAAGGTGGCGGCGAGTGAGCGACACAGTGCCGCAGGGCGAAGTAACGTCTGAATCGCAATGTGCAGCTTGGGTGCTTCCTTTGCTGCTCGCGTTTTCGTTGTTTCTACTTCTTATGCCAACTCCTGCTGGCATGACAACAGCGGCCCATCGGTTGGTCTCAGTCGCCGTTTTGATGGCAGGATTATGGGTAACTCAGGCAGTACCGCTCGCAGCGACCAGCCTGCTTCCGCTAGCATTGTTTCCATTGCTTGGAATTCAGACGGCCGAAGACACCAGTAAAGCCTTTGTCGAAGACGTGTTGTTTCTGTACATCGGCGGCATGATTCTGGCACTCGGGATTGAGCGATGGAATCTGCACCGCAGGATTGCACTAAATATCGTTTCGATTGTCGGTGTCAGTCCACGACGCATGGTCTTTGGATTCGGAGCAGCCACCTTTGGGTTGTCAATGTGGATCAGCAACACGGCCTGTACTATGCTCATGCTGCCGATTGGGCTGGCGATGCTGAAGATATTGGACGATGGTGATGAAGCCTCGAGCCAGAGTTACGAAACCGACGATAAAACGACCCCTCGCCGTTCAACCGCACTGGCAGTACCATTGCTGCTGATGTTGGCCTATGCTTCATCACTGGGTGGCATGTCGACGCTTGTGGGAACGCCTACCAACAGCGTAGCCGTCGGTATTTATCGCAAACAACTTCCAGACGCACCGGAGATTTATTTTTCCCAGTGGTTTTTGGCCTGCGTACCCATTTCAATCGTCTACTTTGCAGCAGTCTGGTATGTGCTTGCCAGAAAACTCCCGGCGGCATCATCCAGTGATCAGGAACTTGCCGCAGAACTCCGGCAAAGGCTCAAAGCGCTTGGTGCTATGACGAAGCCGGAATTCCGGATGCTGGTGTTATTCAGCATGACCGCCGTGTTGTGGGTCATGCGAGAACCCTTAAAGTTTGGATCTGTGGAGTTGTTTTCCGGATGGTATCAACACTATGTTCAGGCGATATCATGGATTTCCAATCAGTTGGGAACATCGCCTGAGGCCGCTCAGATCTTCGCAGGCAAAAAATTCATCTCCGATGCAACGATTGCGGTGGCTATGGCGTCACTGCTGTTCTTTTTGCCTTCCGGAACCCGTGACAGATATCATCGCAGCATTCCGTTAATGGATTGGAAGACCGCACATCGGCTGCCATGGGACATGATTCTATTGTTCGGCGGAGGATTCGCGTTGGCGTCGGGATTTAAAGCTACGTCTCTCGACAAATGGCTTGGAGCAACCCTGCAGGCGCCGTTGAGCGAAGTTCCGGGCTGGCTGGTGATCGCGATCCTGTGCCTGACACTGACTATGCTCACAGAACTCACCAGCAACGTCGCTACCGTCAACGCCATCATCCCAACCGTATTGGCCTTAGCCGCACCGCTGGACATGGACCCGCGCCTGTTGTTCGTGCCGGCAACTCTCGCTTGCAGTTGCGGTTTCATGCTGCCAGTGGGCACGCCACCAAATGGCATCGTTTTTAGCACCGGGCGAATTCCCATGCGGCAGATGGCAATCACGGGACTGTGGCTGAATCTGATTGGCACCCCAATCCTGACTGTGGCCACGTACTTGTTGATTCGTCCGATCATGGGGATCTAACGCCACGTACGGCGTAGGCCGGATCAAGCCCGCCGCTAATGCCGGAACAGCGCAAACCGGGATTTCTAGTTATGACACCCTGTCACCCGGAGCCAGTATGAATTGGCGGGCGCAGCTCCGGCAATCATTGGGTTTGCTCGGTCCGGCCTACACCGTGCCAGCCTGAAAACTCTTCGCAGTCGGCTTAAATTGACAGATTTCAGGCAAACACGGCGGTCTGGTTGACCTTGCCGGTTGAACTTGACGTGACGTCATTGGGGCTGTCGATAACTTTCAGTGTATGGCGCAGGATTGCCACGCAAATTGGAATCAGAAGCATTGAGGCTAATCATGGTCAAAGTTGCCATCGAAAACGCAGACACGGAAGAGGCGCGAGGCGGGAAAAAAATTCCGCGAGCTCCGCAAAAGAACAAGGTGGCAAGAAAGTCTCACTGGTTTTTAAAGCTAAGTCTGCTGCTAACGACTGCCGTGGCTGTTGCTCCCAGTGTTCTCTCATTATCCGGTTCGCTGCCGGGCTTAATTAAGAAGGCGAATCCGAAGCTGGGGGAATCGGTGTCTTTCACCAGTGTCAAAATGCACTGGTGGGCACCATTAGAGATCACAGGCCTGAAAGTCCGGGATCTGAGTCAATCACCGGCCCCCGGCACGCCAGAATCGAGCGCGCCGATGCTGTGTGAAGTGGAACGCGTAACAACGATCGAGCCGCTCTGGCGAATTGCACTTAACGCAGGCCGAGGGACTGGCGTTGTGGTGAAGTCGCCGCGATTGATTTTGATCGCTGACGAAAAAGGCACAAACCTTGATCGCACCATGACTGAATTGTTCGGGAGTTCGGTTGAGCCCAACGGCTCAACGTTTCCGTTTCGAGTCACGATTGAAGACGGCGCAATGCAGTTAAGATCTGCTCCTGTTGCGGCTCCGACTGCTGCCGAGGTAGCGTCTGTGGAAGGTGAGACCACCGAAGCGGTCGCAGATTTGGCCATTACCGACACAACTTCGCCATCGAAGGAAGTGCTTCCAGCCACAGCG
>JANOZG010000395.1:0-4381 GCA_031429275.1 Planctomycetota bacterium | reverse complement strand
CCAGAAAAGCCGTCGCTGTAGAGAGTTTTTGGGCCACGGGGCCCTTGGCGGTTGAAGAGAGATTGCCTGCGAGCCTAAGTGTCTGTGAGGCCTTGCCAGCAATGGCGGCTCCTTTGGGAATATAAATGCGGTCGTCGCCGGCCGTCTGAAATGACGGATTGATGCCGTCCGGGTTACCGATCGTCCCGAATCGCTGAACGAGATTCCCGGTCGCCGGATCCGTTAAATAGCCGTGTTCGTCGAGTGAAAACGCCCCGGAACGTGTGAAGTAGGTATTGGCACCAGACTTGGCAACAAAGAATCCCGTGCCATCCACGGCCAGATCCAGAGGTTTTCCAGTGGACTCCAGATTTCCCTGTTGGAAGTCTAATGCGACCTGGGACACCCGACTGCCGGTTCCGATCTGCACGGCATTCACACTGCCCAGCAATCCAGTGGCGGTCGATGATGCACCCCGCTGCACTTCATACATCAGGTCGGAAAACAGCACACGCGACGATTTGAACGCAGTGGTATTCAGATTCGCCAGATTGTTGCCGACGACCTCGAGCATCTTCTGATGACCGCGAAGGCCAGAGATACCAGTGAGAAGCGAATTAGCCATGGTTCCGATTCCATTCCTGAACTAAGCGAGATTAAATGCGCTGACGTACGAGCTGAGCAAGAATTACAAATATCCGGTTGCTGAATTCTCTTCCACACTCAAAATATTGGCGATTGGTACAAACTGATCACCGATGCGCACCAGAATCGAACCATTGTCAGGCTTAATCTGATCGACAATCCCAGAGTCGTCCGCATCCGGTCCGTACTTGACGCTTTTACCAAGCAGTCCAGCCCCCGCGTTCAAGGACTGCAATGTGGACGACGCACTGTTGCCACCACCCTGCGTGACTCCAATCAGAGTGTCGAGTTTCTTGCCAAAACTCGTAAACTGATTGTTCATGTTCTGCAGACTCTCCACAGATGAAAACTGCGCCAATTGAGCAAGGAAGTCTTCCTGTTTCGCCGGATCGAGCGGATCCTGATTCTGCAACTGTGTTGCGAACAGCTGAAGATACTGGTTTTGCCCGACAATGGGATCAAACGATGCACTTGTCATAAAGGGTCCTCCTGACCAGCTAGGCTCTGAAACTTAATCCATAAGGTGAATCAGGTGTCGCACCTCGAATGCTTGTGCTTAACGGGCTGAGACCTCGACTTCCACTCCGAATCGGATTCAATGAACTTTCTGAACGCCGCGACGAATTGTTCTGTTGCTGCGACTGGCCCCGTCCGTGCGAGAAGCTGCTACTGGTCATATCCGAGCGTTGAAAATCCAATGACTTCAAATTCATGTGCTGACTACGCAACTGCGACTCAATTTCCTGTCCACGAGCGAAAAGCATGTCCATCGTTACGGCTTCGCGAGCGGTCACTCGAACGGCAAGCCCTTCATCTGTTTTCGATAATTGAATGGTCATTTCACCCAGCTCCGGCGGATCCAGGCGAACGGAAAGTGAATCGCTCTGTCGAATTCCATTACGTTCGACATGGTCCATAATCGCTTGAGATACCTGATTCGTCAGTGGCTGCCGCATTTCGGAAGAAATTGATGCTGCCAGATCAGGTCCGGAATTCGGCAAAACAGACGAAATGAAACCGCTCTGCTGCGTGGCTGCTGTTCCATCTGAGGCAGGCTTCAGTTGAGGTTTAGAATCATCCAACACTAATGAATCTTCATCTGGAAATCCGCGTCGTTTTAAGGATGCGACAGATGGCTGAAGCGGTCCTGATGTGTGAGTCGTCAGATGGGAAGTTAGAGCCGTACTGTCGGGTGCTGACTCAGACGATTTGATTGTCGTTGCCAGACCGGTTTCTGCTTCTGATGAGTTGGACAAGAAAGGCAGACGCTGTTGGCCAGCAGAATCTGATGTCGCCCTCGTCAAATCGGAGACTTGTGATTTCAATTCCGAAGTCGATGGCAGCTGTTGATTGGTTACTGCTTTGCTGGATTCCAAAGATGGAGTTGTTGCTGTCGTCGGCACAGCAGCCAGGATTGGTGTCGACGCTGACAGCGAGGTACTGGCGGATTGAGTTTCAGCCGTCGTCAAACCCGATTCCGGCAACGAAGTTATTTGCGATTCCGCTGCAGGAACTTGTGACGGTGACCCTTGATCCAGAACGATCGCAGATTCTATTGGCCGACCAATTCGTTCCAGTGCCAGAATCATGTCGCTGGACAAGGGATTCGCCGTGATGGATTCCAACGGCTGAGCCAAAACAGAAACCTGAATCGGAATGGTCATATCGGCAACGTTCGTGTCAACACCGTTGATTGGCAGAACTTGAGTGCGCAATTCTTGAGTCTCAGCTATTCGACTCTCGCCTGTTTGAATGACTGGTTGTTGTGTCGGGAAGATTTCTTTACGGTCCGCAGTTCCCGTCGCTTGCGATGGTGCCCTGCCCTGCCCCGGCGGGATTGTCGCTGACGGTGCGTCACCAACATTCGCCGAATTGAACGGAAAATCAGGCGATGAAGCAGTTGTCGCCGTCTTGCTCCCAAGACTCACGTCAGTAGCTGTTGCACTTTCCGCCGCAGCTGTCGTCCCAGCATTTTTCGAAATCGCAGTGGATGTTACGCCTATCCCCAAAGTGGCAGTTATCTGTTGGGCGACAGAATCGCGGCGAAGCGGCAACTGGCCAACATTGAAGAAACCAGCGTCTCCGGGAGTGTTTGAATCTCTCGCAGCGAGAGCAGCCGTCTGAAATACATTGATCGTCGCATCAGGTGTTACGGACTCGGCGGCGTTCGTTTCCACTTTCACCGGCACAACAGGTGGCTGCAAAGGCGGAACGCCTCCATTCAGCAGTAGAGCCAGCACGGCATCAAAGTCTTCGTCCTGCGGCTTGCTATCTTTCGAAAACAGAGACTCAACAGCACTATTCGAGTCTAACGCTTGTGACTTCGCACTGGATGCACCATCACCCTTGGCCGCTCCGTCCATAAACTGAGCAGCTGAATTCACGGGATCTGAAAATGAAATCGCAACCGGCATCGCGCATCCCTGCATGCAGCACTGTCGACAAATCAAACTGTGCGTGAAGCGCATCGCAGATTGCATACCACAGACGACAAATTGACCCTGGGCAATTCTACTGATCATGCCGCAAACGCCGCATTTTCCAACACAATCAAGCGGAAATACTGGCGGCATTCGGAGGCGTCACCTCGCGTTCCTCAAGACACACGGAAATAAGTTCCCTCATGCGGAAGACATTGCCGTATTCTGCGAGATTCCGACGAAAGCATCAGCCAAACAACCGTCGAATCGGATCACCTGTTGCAACGCGATGAGGGCGCCCAGTGGCGTCACGAATTTCGGTCGCAGGATCGATTCCGAAGCACCAGAAAATAGTCGCAGCCAGGTCCGCAGGCGTAACCGGATCCGTTTCCGGATAAGCTCCAATACGATCACTGGAACCAAAGACTTGTCCGCCATTGATTCCTCCACCGGCAAGAACAAGCGAGTAACAATCCGGCCAGTGATCGCGGCCAGCCGACGCATTAATCACTGGCGTCCGTCCAAATTCGCCGGTCGCAACGACAAGCGTGCTTTCCAGAAGTCCACGTTCTGCAAGATCTTCGATCAACGCGGCCAGAGCTCGATCTGCCTGTGGTAGCAGGTACTTTCGATGTTGTCCGAAGTTGTCCGCGTGTGAATCCCAATTCTGCCCCTGCTGGCGAAAATCATTCACGTTGACGAATGGAACCCCGGCTTCCACAAGTCGTCTGGCGAGCAACAGGTTTTGTCCACGGAGATCACGCCCCGCAGCAAGTGCAGCAGCAGCATCGCCAGGTTGTGCAACCAAAGAAGTCAGGCCATATCTTTCACGCGTCGCTGCGTCTTCCTGGGAAATGTCCAGTGCCGAATGCAGCGCCGTCGATTCCAATAACTCAATCGCACGCCTGCTGTATTCGTTAAGCTGCAACGCGCGAGGGTTGGTAACGGACGCGTGACTGATCTCCAGGTTTGTCAACAGGTCGCGCCGATGCTGTATGCGGTCGGGAGAAAGCTGGTCGAGTCGCCGCAATGTCTCGACCTGATATCTCAGCGCCGGGAGATCGGCATTGATCTCGAACGGGTCAAACTGCTGCCCGAGAAAACCTCCGCCCTGACAAGGCGTGGTCACCACATTGTGAATAAGCCAAGGCAACGCAGCATGCGCGACGGGCAGTTGATTCGTTCGCTGGAATTCTGCTGGCTGAAGGTGACTTACGACGGCACCATGTGAGGGAAAGAATTGCGGGATCGGAGCGAATTCCTCTCGATCACCCTGCAAACCCTGACGTCCGGTAAACACTTCTGTCGAAGCCGAATCATGCAGCCGATTGGCATGA
>JANOZG010000394.1:0-2001 GCA_031429275.1 Planctomycetota bacterium | reverse complement strand
TGCTGCAATTCTTTGTCAAACATCGTTGGCGGGATGGCTCAATCGACCTGAGCATGCAATTCTGGGAAACACAGCCCCATGAAAGATTCAAAGTATCGGTCCAGTGCTTCTTTCCATGGGCTATCGTATTCAGTCACAGTGCCGATTTTCTAAGTCTGTAAACTATGGGTCCTTGTGCTTCGTATAGTCGAAAACAAAACACAAAGAACCAGGACCGAAGCACCACGGATCGCCAATTGGTAATTGGTAATTGGTGAATAGCGAAAACCAAGCACCAAGCACCAAGAACCCAGAACCAAGCACCAAGAACTTTCTCCTACTTGCGATTCTCTGGCGACTGACGACTGCCAACTGACGACTCCCCTCTGCGGAGCTTCCTGTCCAGTAATTCGAGTGACAACAGTAGTTCAGCGTAGGCTCGTTGGAATGCGTAGTAGATTCCATGCCAGCCATCGAGCAGGGTTCGCTTGCAGAGGAGAACGTACAGCATGATTAGTGGAACTGCCATCCAAATCCTTTTTCGAACCCTGTCTGCCGTCCCAAGCGAACTGGTGTCGCTGGTTTCAAGGTGTTCCGCTTCCCGCGCGGCATAGCGGCGTTGAGAATCCAGCCACCTGCCAATCGGCTTGCGATCGTCATGGTCAATTGCGACACGCAGGGGCACGATGGATCCATTGATTTTGACTCGATGCCCGTGGCCGATGTCTTCGTAGCAGGCTTTACTTTTTCGGTAAAGCACGGTTCGCGGGGGATAAAGACTCCCACGCAGCGGATGGCCATAGATCAGGTAGCGAAACGAACAGGAATAGCCATCGGCCGTGGCTGGCAACATTTCAAGCTGCTCCTGGAAGTTCCCGGGAACAATATAGTCGGCATCAAGAGACAACACCCACTCTGTGGCCGCTTCCGCAAGCCCGAAATTGCATTGACGAGCAAAAGAATCAAAGGCCCGATGAACCACACGAACATTTCGGAAATGCTGACAAATCGACAGTGTTTCATCAGTGCTTCCGGAATCGATCACCAGTACTTCGGACGCCCATTGCAGTCTGGTCAGGCATCGTTCGATATTGGGCTGCTCGTTGTAAGTCAGGAGCAAAACTGTCAGATCGTGCAGGTTCACAATTCGTCCGTCCGATGGCTGGATGGACGATAGGCGATCACAATCATGCTCTTTGCCAGGCAATTTATTCGCCACGCAAACTCAAAGCGAATTTGGCTGAATCCGGCTTCTGCCATCAACTGGCCGAGTGTCCTGACAGACAAAAACTTGATGTGACCATGGTCCCAGAGTGCTGTAAAGTGGCTATCAAGTTTTCCAGTCACTGCGAGAATGAGGTTTTTCAAATATCCGTGATAGGGGGTGGAAACAATTGCCACGCCGCCCGGTTGAACCAAGTTAAACACGGTTCTGGCAAACAGGCGCGGTGAATACAAATGCTCCACCACTTCTAGACTGACAACAAATGGAAACTGACCATATTCAGCGGCAAGGTCGTCGTATGCAGAACCGACCTCGCTTTGAATATCTGGCCGTAGCGCCTGGCACTGGGTGACTCCTGACGTAGAGGGATCAACACCTGTTGGTAAAAAACCAATGTGTGACAGACGGTTCAGGAACGCTCCGTTGCCACAACCCAGATCAAATACGTCGACTGAGTTGTTGCGGGCAGCCGTGACTTTTCTCGACTTAGAATGTCCTCGATCTGGGGCCAGAGATAGGCCGCTGTATGGCTCGCTTCTGACGTCGAATAGGAATACTCACTCAATTCAGACCCCATGTTCCACCAATCCTATTTTTTTGTCCACACTACGATGGCGTCGTTCGGTCGTGACAACTGAACAATGAGTGGCCTCGTATTGCACAAAATCGAACTCATTGCGTCTCCAGCGTCAAGTCCCACACAGAATGCGATACATGTCCTGAATGTGTGTAGCAAGTGCCGACCAGCTAAAATGACCTGCCGCGTATTGGCGACCATTGACTCCCATGGAATGTCG
>JANOZG010000393.1:0-2386 GCA_031429275.1 Planctomycetota bacterium | reverse complement strand
ACACGCATGGCGACTATTAATACATAATCAATGCATCGGATGGTTTCCGCGAACCGATTTCTGACCAGACTTCTGCGGCTACATCGTTCGAATAAAACCCCACATGTCCGTCGGCAAACGCCACATAACAGCCATTGCGATGCAACGATCCTGCGGTCTTTATTGCAAAGTTGAGTGCAATACCAAACGGCACCTTGCACGAGGCACGATTTGGCGTCAGTACATGGTTGTACCAAACGCCTGAAGGACCTGATTCTGTCCATGTACCGCCAAGGTTGTCGCCAACTTGCCAACCGTATTCTGAGGGACGGGGGGGCACCGATCGACACAATGCGGCAAACTCCGAAAGCTGATCGGGTGCCGAAAGGTTTACGGGACTGGCCCAGACAGCACGAAGTCGTTCTGGTTTTTCCCTGCCGTTTAAGACGGAGAACCGCCATTCGGAGAACGCAGCCGTGTTGGAGAGCCCGTCCGGCACATCAGCAACCAGGACTGGACCACACCTGGCATTCAGGGTATCAGCTGTTCTGGTTCCCGCGAATCGAAACAAACCGTTGAAACCATAAGTCTGGGGTCCAGATCCTGAATTCGCGCAGTAACTGGACTTAGTTGCCCCATTTGTCCTTACTTGCGGCTCGATTTCGGCCGGACAATATACCAGCGGAAATGGTTGTTCGCCAAACTCATGAAAAGCCGGTGATGAACGCTCCCATGATTCGTCAATTGATTCATACAGAGGCCGCTGGTCAACAAACGGAAGCAACGCCACGAACGGGCCACCGGCCGGACCTCTTCCTTGATTGGGAAATCGCTTATGAACTCCTTCGAATGCAACCAGTCCGATAGCCCAATGCCGCAACTGATTCTGACAAGCCATGGATCTCGACGTTGCCTGAGCACTCAGGACTGCTGGCAGGATCAATGAAAACAGCACAGCCAGAACCGCCAGGCTCAACACCATATCCATCAACGAGATCCCGTGTCTAGCTACCATCGGTCGAACTCGCATAAGGTGCTCCTGACCCAAAACTCACGCATACGACCTGTAGTTTAGCATTTCTAGCCGCCTATAGTACATGTGGACATCATGGTAGCCGAATTAGGTGTGTTTTCAGTCACCCTCCCCACAAAAAAATGAATTTTCACAAGAATTTGTCAACTTCGTTCTTCTGTTCACGAGTTAAATGGTGAAGATTGGTGAATCCTTCCGAATGATGCATACGAGTTATACCTCGCGTGGCCTGAAATGACACTTTCCGCCACCGGGTTTATCGCGGTGGTTTATTGGCATTAGCACGACGCTAGTTAACGCATAAGCCTGAGAACCACCCCGATAAACGGGATGGCGAGCCATCACTTTTCTGACCGCGGGCAGAATAATTTCAGGCGAGCAGGGGGGGACGTCAGTTCCTGATTCTTCGTCCGGCCCAGAGACCGCAGATTAACATCCCCCGCTCTCCGAAGCCACATATCTCAAATTCGACCGCTCGCAGAAAATGTAGCGAACTGATTTTGTAATACGGTGTCATCAATCCTGCTCCAGTTGGAGCATTTCACAACTCCGCACCCCATGTGTCGGCGAATGCCGGGGTTGGAGTTATTGTCAACGAGATTGAGTTCCGCATCGGTGCGGAATTCCTGCGTTGGCAATGCAATACCGACACGCGATGAATGACCAATGAACGACTAAGACGTGCCATCGTTGTGGAAGCGGCGAGGCTGATGTATTCGCGGAATCAGACGGAGTACTATCGAGCCAAATTGAAGGCTGCGAAACGTCTGTGCAAAGGCTGGGTGAAGCCTGCTGAATTGCCGACAAATGCCGAGATTCGGGATGAGATTCAGCGGATGGCAAATCTCTTTGAAGGCAGTTCTCGCTTCGACAGGCTGCGCGATATGCGCATCGAAGCGTTGCGGGTGATGCGGCTATTGGCTCGGTATCGCCCAAGGATCATCGGCAGCACGTTCACTGGACATATTCGGCACGGTTCTGATATCGACATCCATGTGTTTGCGGCTTCGACCGAAGGAATTGAATCGAATCTGGAAGCAGAAGGTTTCGACTATCGCGTCGAACGCAAAGTCGTCCGTAAACACGGCGAAGAACGCATGTTTACACACATCCATATTCATGATCGATTTCCGATCGAGCTGACGATGTATGCGATTGATAAGGTCTCATTCGCCTTCAAGAGTTCCATTACCGGTAAGACGATCGAACGCGCGACGTTGCCCGAATTCGAAGCATTCATGAAGCAGGAATATCCTGACAGCGATCTCGAAGGCGAAGTTTTGGCAGCCGAAGCAGCGATTGATCGTTTTCAGATCTATCGATCACTCCTGCTGCCATTGGCAAGCGTCATGCAGGGTAAACAGCAGCATCCGG
>JANOZG010000392.1:0-27997 GCA_031429275.1 Planctomycetota bacterium | reverse complement strand
AATGTTTGTGCAGCACAAGATCAAAACTATTATCGGGCCTATGCCAATGCCGCTCCCGACCGCCGTGACAAATCTCGAACTACCCTCGTTCATGGCTATGAAAGAGGAGTTTATTCGACCCGTGTCTTTCTCTCCTGACGGGAGTCAAAAAAGGTGTCAGGAACGAATGGCACTGTCAAAATACTCCAGGCGCGCAACGCGGGCTATTGGCGGACGGTAGATTTTTGTAAACTGCCGTTCGTCAGAGTTGGTATTGATTAAAAAGCCCGCTCCTGGCGATGATTTGGAAGCCCTCCCTGGTTCTCTGCCCGAGAATGACCAGGGAGGGTTTTTCATGCGCCAGCCTTTATCAGATTCTGATCATATTGGACAGTCTGGATTTCAGAAGATCGTGGATGGATTCCTGCTTCAACCAGGGTTGCCGTTTGCGGGGGTGCTGAGTTCAGAAAAGATCGAACGCATCTTCCGCAAGCATCGTGGGCTGTTCGGAAAAGATGGCATCTACAACACCTCCATCGTCCTGTGGGCGTTCCTCGGACAGGTGCTGCGAGACGGCAAGGAAGCCTCCTGTCAGTTCGCGGTCGCGGGAATCATCAGCTTCTGCCTGCAGGTTGGACGTACTGCTCCCACGAAAGACACCGGGGACTATTGTCGCGCTCGAGCCAGGCTTTCCGAACCAGCTCTCCGCGAACTCAGCGCCGAGATCGCCCACGAGGCCGAACAACAGGCAGACGCCGCGTGGCTGTGGAAAGAACGTCATGCGAAACTCGCTGATGGTTTCACCTTTACGATGCCTGATACGGAAAAGAATCAGGCCGAGTTTCCGCACCCGCGAACTCAGACGAAGGGCGTCGGACTGCCGATCGCTCGCTGCGTTGCGATTCTTTCACTGGCGACCGCAATGGTGATGGATGTCGTTCTCGGGCCGTACAAGGGCAAAGAAACGGGTGAGTCCGCTCTACTGCGACAGATGATGGCGTCGCTGATGGCCGGTGATGTGGTCGTGTTCGATCGCTACTACTGCTCGTTTATGATGATCGCTCTGTTGTTGAATCATCGCGTGGATGTTTGCGCGCGACTGCATCATTTGCGTCGTGCCGATTTTCGCAAAGGCCGTCGACTCGGCAAGTACGATCATGTCATTGTGTGGACCCGGCCCGCTTGCCCGTTATGGATGGACGAAGCCACGTACGCCACGATTCCAGCGACGCTCGAACTTCGTGAACTTCGCTATGCGATTGTCGAGAAAGGAAAACGAACAAAGTCGATCACAGTGGTGACGACGCTGACGGACGTTGATGCTTACACGAAGGAAGACATTGCAGAGCTTTATGGTTATCGATGGAGTTCAGAGTTAGATATCAGAAGCATCAAGGATTCATTGAATCTGGGCCACGTTCGCTGCAAGTCTCCGGAGATGGTTCGCATCGAATTTCGCACGACGTTTCTGGCGTATAATCTGATTCGGCTGACGGCGGCATCGGCGGCATTGCGGAGCAATCAGAAACCTCGCACGATCAGTTTCACAAGTACGTGTCAATTCGTTCTGGCTGGCTGGGCCGTGCATGCGAGCGGTTTGATGACGCCAGCAGCGATGCGGAAGGAAAGTGATGAACTCATGAAACGCATCGCCGCATGTCGAGTTGGAGATCGCCCGGGCCGACTGGAGCCTCGTGTGATCAAACGCCGCCGTCACGGTTGCCCGCTGATGCAGAAGCCTCGTAACGTCCTCAAAGCCGAATTACGCAAACACTGCACTTGAAATAACTTATAACCACGACAGTGCAATTCGTGGCAGGAACCGTTTATTAACCACGGAACACAAAAGGTGGCAGGAACCGTTTATTAACCAAATTCGAAGAGACACGGCTCCTGCCGGTGTCCCGGCAGGAGCCAATCAGAATTAGCTCATCGGAGAGCGGAGCATACCGTGACAGGTATGCTTGCCCGCAGAGCCTGCCTCCGTTTTTTCCGTTAGCGCAATTCACACCGTAACAACTAATCACCGACCGTAACGCGGGACGTTGATGTTGTAGAAATCCGCTTCGAGGTACTCAAGAGCCAGAGCGAAGTTGAGGATCGCTATATCGTTTTCTGGTGAAGGAGTAGAACTAAAAGTCAGCGGAGGCCCACCATTCAGGCTTGCGATAAACGGGCTGGCTTGAGTTATGACTTCCTCGATCGTCAACGCGCGTTCAAAATCCAATTCCTGTCCAAATGCATTCTCCGTCATCGGACGAGACTCAACCGTATTAAAGAATCCTGCGTGACGAGCTTCGACGAGCGCAATGGAGCCGGCAGCGGCAACATAGTCTTTGCTTAACAGATTCGGCAGTGCACCCAAATATGCACCGACTCCCGTATTTTCCAGCGCACGGGATACGTTCAAGAAGGCGTCGAGATTCCGCTGCGCGAGATTTCGAAATGTTGGTTTCGGACGCTTAGCGGCTCCAAGTGCGGTTACCAGGAATGTCACGTGAGCATTTTCATGCCGTTGGACGAGCTTCAGTTGATGTCTGAGATTGTGGACTCGCCCCCCTCCGTCGTGAGCAACCACCTTTTCCGCTGACCCGAACATAGCAGCGGCTCCCGCTGCGGCTGTACCCAAAAATGCTCCAGTCCAGCGAATGAAGCCGCGGCGACCCCGTGACTCTACTTGCTGAATGTCATGCTGGGTTGTATCCTCACTTGTCTCCCCAGTTGGCATTCCACCTTCGGAACGCGGGTAAAATTGGTCTCGATCTTTCACGGACTGGTCGATCAAATTCATCGTAGAATCTCCTGAGTATTTTGAAAGTATGATCACAGATAGACAATCGGCTCCCTCAACGTAGAAGGCGTATCCGAGTGCTTCGAAAGTTAACTATCGACGACGTAGCGATTTCGGTACCGGCTGACTGAGTTTTCTCAACACTGGCGAAATTTCCGGAGTTTCCGCGACCGGAGTCACCCGGCACCGCAAGACATTAAGTCGAAGACGTCGATGATGCGATGGGCTCAAAGAATCCGACCTCCCGCATTCAGCACGAATCTTGAGCGTTTTCAAAGGGCGTCGATCAAATTCAAGGAACATCACATCGGGGCCGCAGTGAAAGATTATCTGCCAAAGTGATCGATAAACGACCGCCGCTCAAAACCCAAACTTTAACCGCTGTTTAAATCTGACTTATCAGGAAAAATGCGATAATTGTCACGCGCGAAATGTTTAGTTTGATCGGGTCTCAGGTTCTGCAGGTAATCACCAAGTCCCATCGACCGGCCGGGACAGTCGAATTCAGAACACAGCGTTCCCGATTGCAAGTCAGATCGAGCGCGGAATGTTCCGACAATCGGGACAATTATCGCTTATATTCCATGCGGTCGGGAATGAGTCCGGCGAGCGGAGCGGCATCAGCCCACCGGTACAACCTCGCGCCATCAACCATGATTTTCAAAACACGCTGTCAGCCGTGCCTGATCGCGGTGCGCGCTGGCATCGAAAAGTCGATACTATCAAAGCAAAAACGAACGCATTTCGGCGACATTTGTCAAGTCACAAAAGGTGTCAGGAACCGTTTCGTTGACATGACCGATGGATTCGGTTAGATTTTCGGCATGGGACGACCAAAACGAACAGCTCTAGGTGGTTGGGTTTATCATGTGCTGAACCGGGCGAACGCGAGGATGCCGATCTTTACGAAGGATCAGGATTTCATTGCGTTTGAGACGGTACTCGCGGAAGCGGTGGCTCGCACGGGGACTCGACTGCTGTCGTATTGTCTGATGAAAAATCACTGGCACCTGGTTGTGTGGCCTCAGGAAGATGATGAGTTGTCTCGCTTTGTCGGCTGGCTAACGCTGACTCATACGCAACGCTGGCACGCTCATCGCAAATCGACTGGTTCGGGCCATCTGTATCAGGGGCGATTCAAATCGTTTCCTGTCCAGGACGGTGACCACTTTCTGACGATGTGCCGGTATGTGGAACGCAATGCTCTGCGGGCAAAGTTGGTGAAACGTGCGGAAGACTGGCGTTGGAGCAGTCTCTATCGCTGGCACTCCGGAACGGCGGCTGAAAAAGAGTTGTTGTCTGCATGGCCAATTCGCCGCAGTCCCGGTTGGTTGGAGCATGTGAATGCTCCGCAGACGGACGCCGAGTTGACAGCCATTCGCCGCAGCGTCAACCGAGGAACTCCCTTCGGCACTGAAGCCTGGGCCGCGACAGCGACAAAATCGCTCGGCCTGGAAATCACCACCAGACCACAAGGCAGACCCAAAACAAGAATAGACGGTTGCTGACGCCTTTTTGGTTCTCGATCACAAGCTTGTCGCGAGACCAGGCCAATGCGGACTTCCTGCTGAAGCATCTGCGAGGCCGCTCGCTGATCGAAAGTCGCTTTTACATTCTGGACGCGCATTTCCGCGAAGACCACTGCCGAGTCCGCAGCGACCACGCAGCCTTCGCGTTCAGTTCAATTCGCCATATGGCGATCAACCTGGCCCAGAAACTTAAGTGCTCGGCGACCAAAATGTGCCTCGAACACGCCGCTAAAGTCTCCCTCCTTTGCCAAAGACTCGGTATGTTAAAAAACAAGCCAGCCGTGTCGGCAATCAGGCTGAATAACGGAAAGTTGCTTCAGACCCATCGAAAACGTTCATGTCGAGACACATTCAATCTAAACTTTTCCTAATGTTGCCACACCTTCTGTACGAACGCGCACAGGCATCTATAATCAGCCACTGTTCGACCTGATTCGATTTGGTAACGACCTTGCTTTTGTCAAACGAATGTCACACGCACACCGCCTTGTCGAGACTCCGTTTCACATTGATCCAAGGCCTCAGATTTGCCTCATCGCGGAGCAATATCCAAAACCACAACAATCCGTTCTCCTTGCCTGGCTTTCAATGACGATCCAACTGGTTTCGCGCAATCGTCAATCAGAATTGATGGATGACCCAGCACTCGACGAAGCATCTCATCGTCACGCGCTCACAAGTCTTGGAAGAATCAACTGGTTAAGCCGTTCCGACAAAGCCGTCTGGAAACTACTGAAGTCACTCGCAGCCAGCAGTACTCCCGATCGATCGCTTAAGATTCTGGATATCGCGGCAGGCGGCGGTGATCTTGCAATCCGATTGTCAAACCTTGCACAGCGCGACGGCGTTTCATTGAAGATCGACTGTTGCGACATCAGTCCCACAGCCCTGCAATTTGCGACGGATCAGGCTGCCGCTTCAAATCGAGATGATATTCGTTTCTTCCAATCCGATGCGTTGAATGAACCATTTCCGCAACCCAATTATGACGTCGTGATGTGTAGTCTGTTTCTGCATCATCTAAACGAGGGAGACGCCATCCGGCTCCTGCAACGCATGAAACAGACGGCAACGCAACTGGTTCTGGTCGATGATCTCCGTCGCACAAAATTTGGCTACTGGCTGGCATGGTTAGGATGTCGAATCCTAACGCGATGTCATGTGGTTCATGTCGATGGCCCCATGTCTGTTGAAGGTGCGTTTACAACAAAAGAAGCGAAATCAATTGCTGAACAGGCTGGACTCACAAATGCCAATCTGAAACATCGCTGGCCACAACGTTTTTTGATGACTTGGCGCCCAGAGGACGGAGACGCCGATGTCGGCTCGTGATTCTGTTGATGCTCAGCAGTTTGATGTAGCCGTGATCGGAGCGGGAATTGCCGGATCGATGTCAGCGATCCTGTGTTCACGAGCCGGACTACGGACCATTCTTCTGGAACGCCATCGATTTCCTCGGGAGAAAGTCTGCGGCTGTTGCATCAACGGACGAGCGATCCAGATTCTGAAGCGACACGGTCTGGAGTCCGGATTGCAGCAACTGCAACCAACCACAACGTCGTCGCTTGCCATCCAGTATAGCGGCCGTCGACTTAACGTGGCGATGCCAGCAGGCTTTGCAGTTTCACGTCGGTTGATGGATCAATGGCTTGTCGAAGAAGCCGTTAAGGCAGGGTGTGAATTTCTGGATGAAGTCACAGCGTCGGTGCAGCCGCTTTCTGCAGTGTCGGATGATCGCGAAATACAGCTTCGATTCGTGGATCACAGCATTCGCAAGCCGGACCAAACGCAGCGCTGTTCCGGCATTGGTTAATCTCCCGCCGGAACGGCGCTGCGCTTGGTCCGGCCTACAAGTAATTCTTGCACCACTGCCAGCTTGTTTGCGAAAGTCGTATTGGTCTGTGATGGACTTGGACATCCCAGCCTGCATTTGATGCCATCATTCAGCGCTGATGCTCAAGCGGGTTCAAGAATCGGACTAGGTGCCGCGTTTCCTCGCACAGCTGCGGATAACTGGATCAAACCCGGCGAAGTGTTGATGGCAGTCACATCAACCGGATATGCGGGTGTCGTGGCAGTTGAGAATAACCAATGGAATCTTGCCGCCGCCGTCGATCCATCGTCGCTCAACCGATCCACGTCACCGTTGGATGCCCTTGAGCATATCTTTCGTTCGGCGGGCGTCCCTGTTCCGCAAGAGCTTGTCAACGCAACGATCAAAGGCACCCTTCCGCTCACGCGATCTGCGAGGAAAATTACTGACCATCGCTTGCTGTTGCTCGGAGACGCCACCGGCTATGTCGAACCATTTACCGGTGAAGGTATGGCTTGGGCTCTCACGGCTGCAGCGGCCGTGATCCCTGTAATTGTATCTGCGGTTCGCGATGGATGGTCAGAAGAAATCGTGAATCAATGGCAGTTGACGTTCTCAGACATCGTTAGTTCGCAGAAGAAGATTTGTCAATTATTGTCGGCAACGCTGCGCCATCCCTGGCTGCTGCCACCCATCCTGACAATATGTCAGTTCTTTCCGTCGTTGACCCAACAACTAGTCAGCCGGATCAATCGTGTTCCTGAAGCAATGGATATTATTTGATGCATGGATTTGAGATCCTGGGCCTGGGCACCGCTTTGCCAGAATTCACAATTTCACAAAGCGCAATGGCGACGTTCGCTGCGACATGCGTGGCACCCGAATTGACAGGTTCGAAAAATCCGTCCGGACTGATTCAGGCTTTGTATCGACGGGCGGGAGTTCAATCCCGTCACAGTGTTTTACTTGAGTCATCGTCTGATGATGAAGCAACCGCCGAACGCTTCTTTGAATTCGTCAACGGCCCCAATGATCGCGGCCCTGGCACTGCGGAACGCATGGACCGTTTCGAAATCGAAGCACCAAAAATTGCACTGAAAGCGACGGCGACGGCAATCCAGGAAGCGGGCATTTCTCCCGCTGAAATCACTCATCTGGTTACCGTTTCCTGCAGCGGCTTTAGTGCACCCGGAGTCGATTTATTCTTGATTGAAAACCTCGGCCTGTCGCGAAATGTTTCGCGAACGCACGTCGGTTTCATGGGCTGCCACGGTGCGCTGAATGGCTTGCGTGTGGCTCATAGCTTTGCTGCCGCGAATCCAGACGCCGTCGTCGCCATGTGCGCGGTAGAACTCTGCACGCTGCATCATCAATACGGCTGGGACCCTCAACAAATCGTGGCCAATTCACTCTTCGCCGACGGAGCTGCGACGGTGATCGGTCGAGCCAACACGGGCGGTGACAACACTTTTAAAAATCTTCCGGGGCAACTCGTGAACAGCTATTCGTTCGTTATTCCAGACACCAGCGAACTGATGACATGGCGAGTCGGCAACAATGGATTTGAAATGACATTGTCCCCGGAAGTCCCCGGCGTGATCACTCGCACGCTGCCGGGGGCTTTGAATGAAGTCCTTGGCCGCAACGGTTTGACAATTGGTGACATCGGGAGCTGGGCAATCCATCCAGGTGGGCCAAGAATTCTGGCTGCTACTGCTGAGGCCGCTGGTTTATCTGCCTCACAAATCGACGCCTCAATCAGCGTCTTCCAGCGCTGCGGCAACATGTCTTCTCCGACGGTTCTCTTCATTCTCGATGAGCTACGAAAACGCAACTCCCCCCTACCCTGCGTGATGCTCGGCTTCGGACCCGGATTGAACGTAGAAATCGCATTGCTCCGCTGAAGTCCTGCTGATACGCAGAACGAGATGTCATCGCTTCGGTGGCGTATTACAATCGCCCCTTATGCTTTTCTTCAGAAGTCACAAAAGGTGTCAGAAATGAATGGCACTATTTGACTTCGATCAGTTCGACCAGAAAATGCAACGTGGCATTCGGTGGCACTGCGGCACCAGCACCCTGCGCTCCGTAGCCAAGTTTTGGCGGGATTTCGAGTTCGATCATGCCACCCTTCCCAACGAGCTGCATGCCTTCTGTCCAGCCTGCGATCACGCGGTTGAGCGGAAAGGAGATCGACTCGCCGCGCTTGTAAGAACTATCGAACACGTTCTTGTTATCAAGCCAACCATGATAGTGAACTTCAACGCTCTGCCTTGCGGTCGGCTTGGCACCGTCTCCTGCACGCAGAATTCTGTAGTTCAATCCTGAGTCAGTTGTTGTAAAGGTCTTCGCAGCATCACTATCAATCTTTCCGGCTCC
This sequence comes from Planctomycetota bacterium, assembly GCA_031429275.1. GTDB lineage: Bacteria > Planctomycetota > Planctomycetia > Planctomycetales > Planctomycetaceae > SXXK01. Next base: position 19,506 of record JANOZG010000392.1, on the reverse strand, counting down.
CTTAGGAAGTTCTGGAAACGCCACGTTTTTAACTTCATCTGCCATCGAAATTCTTGTCCTTGCGAGCATCAATCCAATCAGGGCCACACCAATCGTTCGTCTTCACGACGTTTTGAGCCTGATTCAAATCAAAGCAATCAAATATGTCTGACCGATCAGCACTCGACGAGTACAAACCTCAGACGTCACGGATCGTAGCGAATGTTGAGAAGAAATCACGTCTGTCCATGCCGTAACACCGGGGCTCATTTGTCAATTCGGCAGAGAATCTCAACAACTCGCATTCCTCAAAAGATGTTGGCTGGGGTTGGCGGATTTGCATTAGCGTTCTCCGGATTCCGTTGAACCTACGTCATTCTTCCCGGTCTGACCGCTCAGAAGATCTTTTCTGCATGACTGCGAGCACGGCAGCCGCAAGGAACACCGCTACGCCGAAGATAGCTGCGATCTCGCCGACCAGCATTGGCCAGGCGGCATTTTGTGGAACGATGGCCATCGCTCCAAAGATGATGGCCGCGCCCCAGAAGAAAAACGCCACCACGTGCATTGCTGGACCACGAGCGGGGCGTCTTCTGAGCAGGCCCAAAAATATTCCGGCTAGCGTACATCCGATGCCAATTGGTGGCAATCGGGGAATCAGAAAATGCGATGCGTCGAGCAGCCACTGCTGCCATACGGCCAATGGGAACTTGCGGAGAAATGTAATTCCGGAATAGCAGTATGCCGATGCCCAGATGACCCAGCAAGCAGCGGCTATGTCAATCCAGGATCCACCTCGAAGGAATCCAAAAGGCCCGCGCTTCCAGATTCGGATCGTACGAATGCGTACAAATGACGCTGCGATGAGAGTATCAACAACGGCAAGTATGGTCACAGGCCAGCCTGGACGAAGGCCAAACTCGATTGACACGACAAACGCCACCGTCACAAGCAGCATCGAACCCATTGGCACCGTCCAGCCTGGCACGCGATTTTCGTCGTCAGCACCAAAGCCAATATCAAATATCCAGCGGATCATAATTGACACATTTCAATCATAGGTGCTGCCATCCACAGTTATTTTTCAATGCTTCTGTGATGGCGATGGCGACTGACACTATGACCAAATTGCGTCACTTGCAATCATCGCGGTTCCTTCAGTCGTTCTCGCACTAATTCCGGAAGGTACTTCATAGGCACAGATCCGTGGTCGAGCACGGCTTCGTGGAAACGGCCAAGTGCAAACTCATCGCCAAGTTCTCGCTGAATCTGTTGACGCAGGCGGTAGTGAGCCATCCGACCGACGAAATATGTGCTCAACTGCGTCGAACTTTGCTTCGCGCGAATGATCTTCAGTCGCGCTTCACCTTCGGACTGATACGCTCCGTCAGTCAGAAACGTATACGCTTCGTCATCAGTCATCGCCGTACAATGCATTTTGTGGTCGAGGATCGCGTTGGCGACGGCACGCAGATAGAACTTCAACTGATTCAGCCGCAACGCGAGATTGCCGTCGCCGTAGCCCTGATCGAGCATCATCTGTTCCGTGTACACAGCCCAGCCTTCAATGAACACGCCTGACTGCAGAACACGACGAATCAGCGACGGACAACGGTTCGAATATTCCAGCTGCACGTAATGGCCAGGGTACGCTTCGTGAATCGTCAGCACCTGCAGCATGTGCTGATTGTACTCCTCCAGAAAACTGCGAACGCGATCTTCGCCCCAGATTGACGGTGGAGGACTGACGGCATACGAGCTGATTCCCATCGGATCGAGCGGCAATGCAGAATCCAGATACGCCAACGAGTTGCCTCGGCGGAATTCCGGCATCTCGATGATCTGACAGCGATCCGGTTCCGGCAGCCGCAGGATGTCGCGATCATGGATGAACTCTTTAATCTTCCCAACCGTTGCTTGTGCATCGGTAATCAGATCTTCGGGTTTGCCATGTTCCTGGCTGACCGCACGAGTGACCTGCGCAATGGTTTCTCTGCGTCCGGCGGCGTCATCCGGCGGTAGTGTTTTGGCGGGATAATATTTGCTCCATAGTTGTCGCGACACGACATACATCTCATTCTGAACGCGGATAAATTCCGCCTCCGCATCGGCCAGCACCTGATCGGCCGACAATCCGGCGTTCAGAACCAAGTCCAGTTTTTCCGCAAACAGCGCGCGGCCGAGACGCCATTCGCCGTTCGCACGAAAACGACGGCTGTCTTCCAGAAAGATCTGATGCTCATTCAACGCTGCCACGGCCAGCGTTGTCGCTTTGCGAAGTTCTTCCAATTGCGGCGTGCCGCTGGCGAGTTCAAAGATTCCCTTCTCATAAAACCCGATCGCGCCGCGATTTTGAGAAACTGCTGTATCCAGAATCGATGGCGGTGATTCACGCAGCGTCTGCTGAGCAGCCTTGACGATGCGAGGAATCTGCGTGATGCGCGCGATCGCGTTTTTGATGTTGGCTTCTTTGGGCAGCGTGGATTGCGTCAGAAGGGAGTACACGCTGTCGCTGATGTAACTGCCGAACGTGCGAGGATCTTCTTCGAATGGCTTTGTGTTTTCCGCCAGCCAGAGTTTTTGAGTCAAGTCGTCACGGAGGATTTCAAAGTCAATCTGTCCGTTGCGAGACAAATCATCGTATGACACTTCCTCAGGCAATTGCTTCAGCCGACGGCGATACTGATCGAGCCACTTCAGCCGCGCTTCGGGACTGATGTCGTCCAGCAGATGATCGAACCGATGATCACCCAGCATGGTGGCTTCGAATGGTCGCAGCTGGAATGATTCTTCCAGATACGACTTAAAGAAAGTCTCCAGCTTTTCGTCCGCAGTCTGCGCAACTGCCGGTGTGGTGAGACAGAAAGTGAAGAGAACCGAGAGTAGAATGTGTTTGCTCATGGCGGCAGCATAATGATCCCAATGCACCGTACAAGTCGCAGCGACTTAATGCGGCTATACAGATGGTCCCCAAATAACCAGTGTCGAGGGTAGCGAGGCTCAGCCGTTGACATCTCCATCATTTGCACCGGAACATGAATCAAAGTCCGGGAAATGTAGCCATCACGCTCCGCCGTGATGAGCCCCCAAGGTGGCCTGTTGCTCAACGAACGTCGGTGGTTTCTCGAACAACATTCTTATACGGGTTAAAGGAGTAGCCAGCACCATTGTCATCATGACATGCCAGAGACCGGGCTCATCACGCGGAGCGATGATGGCTACATTTCAAAACGAAGAACGCAGCGAACCCACTGGAATCCACCGTTGAGTACGGGAATTTCCTTCCCGCCACTGCAACAGAACGAATTCTGATGACCTCAAGTCACTCAATTGGACAGATTTAAGGACAAAGAGTTTCGCTTCTGAATAACAATCGGTATTTTGCCTCGCGTATTCGCCATTCATTAGACTCAACAAGCACGCAGCTAAGCCGCAAGGATCATATTGTGTCCGAAGAGCAATTGCCAAAAACTTCAGATCCCATCGAAGCCGCTTCGGAACCGACTCCGCCAACTGAGCCGTGGTATCGCGACGGGCTGCAGTTTACGTGTTCGCAGTGTGGAGACTGCTGCACTGGTGGGCCGGGCGTGGTCTGGGCCAGTGAAGAAGAACTGGTGGAGATCGCGGAACATCTCGACAAACCGATTGGCGAAATCCGATTGTTTCACACTCGCATTGTGCGTGGACGTGTTTCACTCACCGAGTTTGCCAACGGAGATTGCACATTCTTCGATTCCAAAAATCGCAAGTGTACCGTCTATAAGGCAAGGCCCGTTCAGTGTCGCACATGGCCATTCTGGAATTCTCACCTCGCGAACGAAACTGCCTGGAAAAAAGTCTGCGAAGTCTGCCCCGGGGCCGGCGAAGGTGCGTTCTTCAGCCTGGAACAAGTTGAAGAACGTGCGAAGCGGATTGATATGTGATGTTCTTAATGCCTGAAGTGCCGCATGCCTGTGAAGATCATCGCAATGCCATGTTCGTTGCAGGCAGCAATAACTTCGTCGTCGTTCTTGGAGCCGCCAGGTTGAATGGCGGCTTTGATGCCGGCCTTGGCAGCGGCATCGATACCGTCACGGAACGGGAAGAAGGCATCCGACGCCACAACGCCGCCCTGACTACGATCGCCGGCTTTGAATGCGGCGATCATGGAAGAATCCAGACGGCTCATCTGCCCTGCTCCGGCACCCAGCAACATGCCGTCTTTGGCAAACACAATCGCATTTGATTTGACGTAGCGACAGACGGCCCATGCAAATTTCAGGTCCGCAAGTTCTTCAGCGGTCGGCTGGCGCGATGTCACAACTTTCCATGCTGCGTCGGATTGCGGTAAGTCATCGCGATCCTGCACCAGCATGCCTCCACTGACGCGACGATAATCCGGCGAACCACGATCGGCATCGGAAAATTCCACCTGCATCAATCGCACGTTGCTCTTCCACTTGGGCTTCGTGGTCAGAATCTGAATCGCCGCATCTTCGTAAGCCGGTGCGATAATGGCTTCAATGAATCGACCGGGAGTACACATGGCTTCGGCGGTCGCAACATCGACAGTCTTGTTCAGACCAATGATCGATCCGAACGCGCTGATTGGATCGCCTTCGTAGGCTTTGTCGAACGCGATGGCCAGAGTGTCGCCCACTGCACAGCCGCAGGGATTGTTATGTTTGATCACGCATGCTGCTGGCTGAGTATATTCAGACACGATCGCTTTTGCGGCATCCAGATCGAGCAAATTATTATACGACAATTCTTTGCCATTGAGCTGTCGGGCACTGGCGATCGACGTCGGCGAAGGTGCGTCTTCGACATAGAACGCTGCTCGTTGATGTGGATTTTCGCCGTAACGAAGTTCCTGCTGCAGTCGATACGATAATGATAATCGAGGACCAAAGCTGCTGACTTCGCCCGCGTCTTTTGCGGTCACGGTGGTCATGTAGTTGCTGATGGCTCGATCGTATGTTGCCGTCATTTCAAACGCTGCTGCGGCCAGGCGACGACGAAAAGCTTCGTCGAGAGAATTCTGTTTCAGGCGATCAAGAACGTCGTTGTACTGAGATGGCTGAGTGACGATGGCGACGTGAGCATGATTCTTAGCGGCCGAGCGCACCATCGAAGGTCCGCCAATGTCGATATTTTCGATTGCTTCGTCAAACGTGACATCTGGCTTCGCGACCGTCTGCTGAAACGGATACAGATTTACAACAACCAGCTGAAACGGAATGATCCCGTGTGCCTCAATCGCCTCAGCATCAGACGCCAATGTAGGACGCCCCAGAATCGCGCCGTGAACTTTGGGATGCAGCGTCTTGACTCGACCATCCATAATTTCCGGAAAGCCCGTATAGCTGGTGACATCAATCACCGGAATCCCGGCTTGTTCCAGAAACTTACGAGTTCCCCCAGTCGAAAGAATTTCGAAACCAAGTTCCGTGAGGCCACGCACAAAAGATTCCAGACCTGACTTGTCACTGACACTGATAAGTGCGCGCTGTGGAGAAGAGTTGCTCATTGCGAATTCAAAAACCGTTGGAAAAGTGGGCAGAAAATGTGACCGAACGAACAACGAATTCTAACACGAAGAATTCCTGTTGAACACGATGCAAAGTCACCAACGGCTAAACAGTGAAATTCAGGAATACGCGGAAGATGCCGTCCTGTGGTCACATCGGTCCGTGAAGAATTCTTGAAGGTGGTTTGTATGTGAACAAACTATGAAGCAGAGCTGGATTGCATTTCGAGTTACGCATTCTGTAAATATTTTCTGGTTGGACGGTCAGGAATCAGTCGGTCTGGAATGAGGCTTGACAAATCAATCCGTGTGGCAATATATTGGCACATGGCAATGTGTTGCCACATCTTGAAGGAAATGAACTGTATGGCTAAGAAGCAATCTCAGAACGGGCTCGCGACGCGAGAGCAGCAGATCATGGATGCGGTCCATTCATTGGGCGAAGCGACTGTGAGTGACGTACGGTCTCACTTGGCGGACCCCCCGAGTTATTCGGCGGTCCGCACGATGATTAGGCATCTGGAATCGAAGGGGCATCTGAAACATCGTCAGGACGGAAAACGCTATGTCTACAAAGCGACGCAGTCTCGTGTTTCTGCCAGTCGAACGGCACTACGAAAACTGCTGGATGTTTTCTTTGCTGGCTCACCTTCCGATGCGGTCGCGGCGATTCTGGATGTTCAGGGAAAACAGATCGATCAGGCAGAACTTGATCGTATCGACGATCTGATTCAAAAAGCACGCACGGAGGGCAAGTAATGTTTCAGCTCATTTGTGATCTGACAATCAAAGCCACGTTCGTACTTCTGGTAACAACCGTGATCAACCTGATGTTGCGAAAGAGTTCCGCAGCCGCCAGGCACCGACTGTGGGGCCTGACTATGATCGCCCTGCTTGGCCTGCCACTATGGCCGTTCTTGATGCCTGCGATCTGGTCGCTGAGTGTTCCGCCCGATGTTGCGAAGATCATCCCTTCTGTGATTCCGGTAGACCAGCCCGCGACCTTTACCCCCCGCGATTCAGTATTCGTGGCACCTCAGTTGCTGGAGCCGGATCGGACGGACATCGTGCTGCATGACTCGGCGACCGTACGGCATGTGAAACGGGCCGATCCAGCTGGCACGCCTTTCGATCCTCCGCCGTCGCCCTCAATGGATTGGGCGTTCATTGTCAGTTTAATTCCCTTGATCTGGGCAGTCGGCTCCTTGCTGGTCCTGCTGAATCTGACTGTGGGAACATGGCGAGTTGTGCGTTTTAGAATGGCTTCAACTCCAGTCGTCGATACCGCATGGCAGTCTCTTGTCGATGAACAGCGGCAACGGCTCGGACTGACGAGGAATGTTGAACTCCGCGAGCATCCGGGGGATGTCGTTCCTTTGACGTTCGGAGTCATGCGGCCTGCCATTGTGCTGCCCCGGCAGGCTCGCAACTGGTCCGATCGGCTCAAGCGAACTGTGCTGTTGCATGAACTGGCTCATGTGCGTCGTCGCGATGTTGCGTACCAGTGGCTTGGCCGTCTGGCCTGTGCCGTGTACTGGTTTCATCCATTGTCGTGGTGGGGATTGTGCAAACTGCGACAGGAACGCGAACAGGCTTGTGATGACCTCGTGATTCACTGCGGCGAACGCGCGACGGAGTACGCGGAAGATCTGGTGGTTGTCGCGAAGAGTTTCCAGCACCAGCCAGTTCTGGCGTGCTCAGTCGCGATGGCTCGGCATGGAAATCTGGAGGCTCGTATACGATCACTCTTCGATGCCGATGTTGTACGAAGCCACGCGCCGTTGGGCCGATTGCTGGGCTTCGCGTTGTTGCTGCTGATCGTCTCAACTGCCGCCAGTGTGTCAGCGGTCCAGCTGGCAGCACCTTCCGGCGATGAACCGAAACGCAGCGATTCTGCTCAGACTGAAGAACAGGCTTCGCCCTCCAATCCAACTGCCGATGCTCTCGAAGCAATCGTCGACGCACAGGAATACGACGAAGACGGAAAGCCAATCGCCCGAAAACCTGTACCGTTGCGGCACAAAGTGACTGTCCTCAATGATGCAGGAGAGCCCGTTTCCGGTGCCACAGTCATCCCTGTCGGGATCGTCATGGAGAACGGATCGGGTGTGCCCTGGCCGGAGAACTGGCCGAAGGAATTCATGACCGACGCGCAAGGTGTCGCGGATATTCTGATACCGAAAAACAGACTGTGGTACATGGAGCCTTCAATTGGAAACATCAACGGAGTTTCGTTCTATATTCGGCATCGCGATTATGTTCAGGCAAGGAGAGTGAGTGGCTTCGAAACCGATCGCGAAACGATCAAATTGAGACGCGGTTTCGTCATCGTTCCGCGAGCCATCAATGCGGCCACTGATGAGCCGATCACTTCCAACTTGTACGGTTTTTCAAGTGGTGATTCTATATCTGCATGGACGTCAAAAGATGGTGAGTTGCGATCTGCTCCAGTCGACCCAAAGTCTGCGGCGGGGAGGTATTTCCGAGTGATCCACGCTCCGGCTGATCCTCCGCACGCTCCGGTGCTTTTCAGCGAAGTGCTCGATGCAACGGCGATTGAAGTCACTGATCGCATAGCAAGGCTCGACGTTCCTCTCTTCCCGGGACTTCGCCTTTCCGGGACGTTGTCTGCTGACGTTCCCCGTCCGCTGAAGAATGGCCACGTCGTCGCGACCGTCGTAGCAGGTGACATGATTCCATTTGACTTGTTTCGACAACACGCCCGACAATACATCTCCTGGAGCGACGTGGCCATGATCGACGAGGATGGGAAATTTGAATTCTCGGCTCTGCCCCGCAACTCACAAGTCGAACTAATTGCTGTTTGCGATGGCTGGCTGTCGAAGGCGAAGGTTGAGGACCTGGCGGACTACGACCGAATTCATCAGACGGAGTTTCAGAAATCGAATAAAAACTGGGGGGCTGCCTCCACGCCTGTCTTCATTGAACGTGACGACGTGGCCGTGACACTCAACATGATTCAGACGGGTCAGTGCGAGATTCTCGTGCAGGACGAAAACGGTCAACCTCTCGAGCTGGCGCAAATTCGTTTTTGTCCGTGTCATCAGACCAGTATCTTTGGCACGAATCTGGGAGCCGGACATCGGTCGCTTGATCGCCTGCACAACCTGCAGCCGGAAGTGTTTCATCCAGAGCCGAAATGGCAGTCTCAGTATATTCGCTACGCTGGCCCCGATGGTCGAGCAGTGATTAATAATCTTCCTCCTGATGAAGAGCAGTTCCAGGTTTTCTATCCCGGCTATGACATGCCGGGTGATCCGCGATACGATGACGGATTTCCAATGGGAGGGGCCGAAGTCAAACCTGGAGCGACTTCAAAGATCACAATCCGCATGACGCCCGATCCAAACTACGGTCACTCCAATAAACTTCGTTCGTTCGCTGATGACGGAACAGCTCCGATCGGGGTTTCGTTCGTAGACAATGACGGTGCGCCGCTGCGAGGTGTTCGAGTGAACTTCTGCGGACAGAGCATTCTTCATCCCGGTGAACGCCAACCATGGCCAGCGGAGTGGTCGACCGAATTGAATTCCGGCGAGTTCACTTCTGACAACGAGGGAATGGTAATCTTTCGAGTTCGATTGCCGGAGAAGAAGACTCCCGACAACTCGCCGAAGTACAGCATCTGGTTCGACGCGGATTGTCCTGGATTCGTTCCACTTACGGATTACGAGTATTCGTTGACGAAGCCGTTGCCGATTCGGATGACAGCAGCTGATAAGTAACGCAATGGCCTGAAATTGCATTGAAGGAAAATCGTCGATCGGCGAAGCAGGAACCATTCAGTACAAATCAAGCCACATTTCACGACTTATCCCTAATAGTCACCAACTGGAGAGTTATCGGTAGCTAATTCAGTTTTCACGTGTACGATCAATCGACGACACGGAGAACAAAATCGAATGTGGTACCAAGTCAAAGAGCAAGTCCTTATCCGCCAACCATTTGGCACGCTGCGAGCAGATGCTCGAGACGGGATGCGTGCCCCACATGACGAATAAAAAGCCGCACCCTCTGTTCGACAGTCAAAATCGCAGAATCTGCCCCGTGTGCGGAAAGACGGCCTATTCGATTGCCGGCATACATCCGCAGTGTGCCGTTCGTCGTGAAGACGATATTCGGATGACGCGGCTGCGAGCCACCAGGCAGGAAATGCCTTCCAGCGATTCCACGCGACTTAACAGTGACCGCGATGCATGGCAGCGTCTGTGTCCGATCTGCAAAGCTGTGCAGCACCCGAAGACAATTTCCTGCGAGTGTCATTTGACTGTTGCCGGGACAAGTGCCGTGGCAGGCAGGACAACCGCGAACAAGAACGACGCCTCATGAACAATGCAACAATCAGCAACGTCGTGATGGGAATTGTCGCTTTCGCTATTCTGGTCGGGGTCATTGCCGTTGTCAGTCGATATTTTTCACTATGGATCCATGCGACTTTTACGGGCACTCGCATCGGCATGTTGTCGTTGATCTCCATGTCACTGCGAAAGATTGATCCATCACTCATCGTGAAGTGCAAAGTCATGGCCGTTCAGGCGGGCTTGCCGCCGATCTCAACCGACGCCATTGAAGCTCAATTCCTGGCTGGCGGGAATGTTCAGCGAGTGACTTTGGCATTGATCGTTGCTCATCGAGCCGGCATTGAACTGGATTGGGATACAGCGGCCGCTGTTGACCTTGCCGGACGTGATGTCCTGGAAGCCGTGCAGGTCAGCGTGTACCCCAAAGTTATCATGTGTCCGGACCCGAATTCCAGACATGGCGAGACGCTGAACGGCGTGGCCAAAGACGGCATTCAGCTCAAAGTTCGCGTCCTCGTCACCGTGCGAACAAATCTGTCACAGCTCATCGGTGGTGCGACGGAATCGACTGTTATCGCTCGCGTGGGTCAAGGAATCGTCAGTGCAATTGGTTCCTGCAATTGTTACCGCGATGCACTTGCTGATCCACATAGAATTACGCGTCAGGTGCTGTCGCAGGGACTGGATTCTCAAACGGCCTTCGCCATCGTATCGATCGATGTTGCCGATATCGACGTCGGGGACAACGTCGGTGCTCGTCTGCAGAGTGATCAGGCTGAAGCCGAAATCCGCATTGCCCGCGCATTCGCGGAAAAACGCCGCGCGATGGCTGTCGCACACGAACAGGAAATGGTGGCCCTTACACGAGAACACGAAGCTGCTGTAGCGTTGGCGGAAGCGGAGATTCCTCAAGCGATCGCCACTGCGTTCCGCAACGGCAACCTTCGAGCGGCACAGAAAAACCGCCGTCGTGCGGGATCGATTGACGAGAAACCACGACCGATCTGTCGCACCGTGGACACTGTACGATCGACGTCCGCGTTTGTGGCTCTCGACACCGATGTCTAATGACATTCACAGCGTGCCCAGCCAGGCCGTCAACAGCGTGTGATACGAATTCAGGTCGTCTTTGTGAGTCATCTCCGTCACGGTATGAATGTATTTCACAGGGCATGCCAACGCGATGGTTTTGACACCGCTGCGGCTCCGCTGAATCATGGCACCGTCCTGTCCGCCTCGAGGCAAGACGGCTCGCTGACATTTGATGGAATTGGCCTTTGCAACAGCTTCAAATTGTTCCACGAGGCCGATGTCTGAGATCATTGATGAATCCATCACATGCAGGCAAACGCCATCACCGGCCACTGACACTCGATCTTCATCCGGAATACCCGGCGTCTTGCAACACAGCGTTGTGTCGCACGCGACGCCAATATCCGGTTCGACTCCAAATGCCGCTGTCTGCGCGCCGCGAAGGCCCACTTCTTCCTGCACGGTCCAGACGGCATGGATTTCGCAGTTGTGATGCTGCAACGCCTCCAAAGCTTTGATCTGTGCCCAGCAGCCGACTCGATTGTCCAGGCATTGGCTGACAACAGAATCGCCAACTTCTTCGAAGGGTCCGTCGAGCACCACCATGTCGCCAATGAGAACTTTGTTGCGGACCTGATCGCCTGTCATGCCGAGATCGACGAAGAATTCTGTAACTTCCGGAATCTTCTTTTTCTCGGACTCGCTCGCGATGTGAATCGGCTTGCCTGAAGCATTCATAATGCCGGGAAAATCGCCGAGCGAAGTACAAACGCGGACCTTGCGAGCGAACAGATTTCGCGCATCAAAACCACCAACGGGATTGAGTCGCAGATATCCCTGCTCATCGACGTGACGCACCAAAAAACCGATCTGATCCATGTGGGCGGCCAACATGACCTTTAACGGCTTCTTTGATGCCTTACCGTTTTCCGGACGTGGTTTGCGGAGGCCAATCAGTGAGCCCATGGAATCAACTGTGACTTCGTCGAACAGTTTATGTTTTGTGATATAGTCGTGGATGACTTTCCGAATGCGGTCTTCGCGGCCTGGCACTGATGGTGTTTGCGTAAGTGTTTGCAGAAGTTTCATGAAGGAATCCGACAGGGAAAAACGTTGTATTTCTGATTTGTCAGCCGGAATGATTAGCGATTCATGGCTGTATGGCAACCAATGACCTGGAAGGGTCTTTTTGGGGCCTGTCAGAGAGGCTCGTAAAGAACCGATTGCGATGTAAACTCAGCAGTTCGGTTTTCATGGCCGCGCCGAATGAATACCATCATGGCAGACAAGACGGTGGCATCGTAAATGCTGCCGTTCAACATCATCCAGGCGATTCTGCAGAGCTATTGTCTATGACGTCAATCAACTCGCCGGAGCCCTTAGCGCGGCGAAAGTTATCGCCGACGAAACGCATGGTGTTTCGCATCATGATGGCTGGACTGGTTCTCTTCGCGTGCGAACTGATGGCTTTGGCCGGACTGGCGCTCGTGCGGGAAGGCTTTTCGATACAAGGTCTAAGGCGGGCACAGCAATCAATAGCCGAGGGCGCCAAAGTTTCGGATGGAGCTTCAGAGGCGTTCCATCCTTATCTGGGATGGGTTCATAATCCGCAGCTTTCGAAGCCCGGAGAATACTCGGGCGGAACTATCTCGACGAACTGGTTGGGATTCCGAGACGACAGCGAGAGCATTTACCATCGATCACCCGACACTTATATCATTGGTATCGCTGGCGGATCTGTCGCCTGGGAATTCTCATGGGAATCGCAGCATGTCCTGCGCGAAAAGCTCGCCGCTCATCCATCATTGAAGGGGCGGCAGATTCAATTTGTGCGGCTTGCATTGCCGGGTTATAAACAGCCTCAACAACTGATGGCGTATAATTTTCTGCTGACGTTGGGTGCGGAGTTCGATGCGATCATCAATATTGATGGATATAACGAGACAGTTTTGACGATTTGTGACAATGCGAAACTTGGTACGGCGATTTCCTATCCGCGCGCCTGGCAAAGCAGGGTTGTCGCAATGGTAGATCCCAGTACATCGGCTGATGCTGCTCGGCTGCTTCAACTGCGAGGAAAACGCCAGCAAATGCCGAAATCGGCTCAAAAGTCCATCTGGAGGTGGTCATATCTTTACAACCTCATCTGGTTAATTCGAGATCGATCAGCATGGAACGAGCAAACTGATCTGGGGCTTATTGTCAGCAATTCAAAACGTCACAGCTTTACAACGCATGGCCCTGAAAACCGATTTACTGGCGACGCACTTGAACCGGAAGTCGCGGCAATGTGGCAGCGGTGTTCTCTGCAAATGCATCATCTCTGCCAGGCGAATGATACCCTGTACCTGCACGTCCTGCAGCCAAATCAGTACGTTCCCGATTCGAAACCGTTGAGTGAAAAAGAAGTGAAAGATTGCATCGCTCCCAATGAGGATTCCGCGCATTTCGTCCCGCGAATGTTCCCGCGTCTTCAGGAACTAGGACGTGCTTTGGAAAAGAATGGAGTGGAATTCAGCGATCAAACAATGGTGTTTTCAGGCGTTGAAAAAACTCTGTACGTCGATCCCTGGTGTCACTTCAATCAAGAGGGCAACCGGCTGCTCGGGATCGCCATCGCTGATCGGCTTCTGCAGGTACTGGATAAAGCAGCATTGGAAACTTCAGATCTTCAGAATTAAGCGAAAAATAACTGCCGGGACCCGTTGTGGAATTCGCCAGAATTCACTCTTGCACAGGATTTCTGGCGAGACCGGCAGAAGGCGGTTACAGCCGGTCTTCCGCCGCCCACAGAATTTGACGAGCTTCAGCAGCTCGCAGGAAGTGGGGACGTGGCTGATTGTTCGTGGTGTTTGAGTCTGATTCGGCAGCGTGAATCGTAAGATTTTTTGGCGGGGTAAATGCCATATTTGAATTTGTCGGAGCAGCGGATACGACTGGTCCGGCAACAGACGGTTTTTGAGATGCAATTGCACTGGCTGCGTTGTCTGAATTGCGATTCAGCAGGCTGCGAATGACATCACTTCGCATCAGCAAGCCCAGGACGATGCCGCCTTCATTCACAACCGGGATCGCAGTATGGGCACATGACCGAAACAGGGGCTGAGCCGCAGCGATACTGGAATCAAGCCGCACGGATTCCACGTGTCTTATGATCAGCGATTGAATTGTCATTTCGGAAACTGGGTTCGTAAGCAGAACTCGCACAATGCTGCTCTCGCAAACGACACCAATCAGTTTTCCGCCATGATCAACGACGGCCATCAGATCACAATCGCTGATGATCAATCGTTCCGCAACTTCTCGAAGAGTCGTTGTTTCGGTTACGACCAAACCATGACGAATTCGCATCAAATCTCGAACGGAACTTTGCTGCACAGTACACCTCCTGACGCTGCTCTGGGAATCGCAAAAAACGCGGGGAGCGTTTTGTCAGCGTCAAGCCACTCGTCGAAAACTCTGCCGAATGGGTACAGCAGGTTTAGTTCGAGCGTTAAAATCGTCGTAACCGGAGATCAGTCACGACGGACGCTGTCGAAGACAACCGTATGTCTCCAAAAAGACTCTTCATCGCCAATTCGTTACAGGCGTTACAAAGTCAGCGTCCTGCCAGCTTTTACACGAATGTTTTGAACATGAATTCATGTTGTTCCAGTTATGTCGACTGAACGCCACGCCGCCAGCAGCCCTGTTGTCTCGCATGGAGCGAACTTTAGTACACCGCATTCATCCAGCGTTGGGATTGGCATAGATAACACATTCGATTCCGCTCGGTTCACTCCTGGAACGACACGGATTTGCCTCAAACCAAAGGATTTCTCTGTTGGCAGTCAGTTCAGGCAGGACAGAAACGGCTGGCCTGAGTAGCATAAAGAACAACACCTATGATTCCCTTCTAAACAAGGCCTTCAGAATATGACGTTGCCAAAGTCGCTGTCACCCCGATTCTTTCCGTTGGCGTGTTGCCTTGCACTGTCCACGATAACGCCCTGCGCCGTCCATGCTGAAGACAAACCGGCACCGGTGATCGTACCGGCAGCGCTGGCCGATACTCCAGCAGACATGAAGGTGTATACAGAACCACTTGCCCACACGAGTTTCAAGATTGACATGGTGCCGATTGCCGGTGGTAAGTTCCTGATGGGCAGTCCGGAAGCGGAGGCAAATCGACGCGACGACGAAGGCCCACAGCATGAAGTGCAGATCTCGCCCTTCTGGATGAGTAAATTCGAAATCACATGGAACCAATACGAAGTGTGGAGCGACCGAGTCGATTCGCTTCGCCGAGCCGCCTATGGTAAACCGTCAACACCTCGTGACAAAGTTGCCGACGCGGTGACTCGTCCAACCCCGCCGTATACTGATATGAGTTTCGGCATGGGGCGTGAGAATAACCCGGCGATCTGTATGACACAGCACTCTGCCCGTATGTACTGCGAATGGCTCAGCGTTAAGACCGGGCGGTACTATCGATTACCCACGGAAGCGGAATGGGAATATGCCTGTCGCGCTGGTACGACAACTGCGTTCTCGTTCGGGGACGACTCTGCCGAACTGGACGCGCATGCATGGTTCGATGGCAACAGTGATGGTATCTATCATCCGGTCGGCAAGAAGAAGTCGAATCCATGGGGACTTTATGACATGCACGGCAATGTGGCCGAGTGGGTGCTGGATCAGTATGCACCGGATTTTTATGCTCGTCAGGCAGAAAAACAGGTTAGTGATCCGCTGAACGTTCCTCTCTCTGAATATCCTCGCGTTGTGCGAGGCGGAGGCTGGGATGATCCTGCTGAGATGCTTCGAAGTGCGGTGCGAGAAGGCTCCAGCGAAGAATGGAAGCAGCAGGATCCGCAATTGCCGCAAAGCATCTGGTACTTCACGGACGCGCTGGGCGTCGGCCTGCGAGTCGTTCGGCCGTTTATGGAACCGGACGCAGAAGCTCGCGCAATCAAGTGGGACAAGAGCGAGCCACCTCAAAAAGATCCTGAAGAAGTTTTGTCGAACGAATAGGCTGATTGCAAAGGTTGGCTTCACAGTGCCTGCAATTTTTGAATATCGGTATCAGGTAACCGCCGCCGACATCGATGGCGTAGGGCACGTCAACAACATCTCGTACCTGAGATGGATGCAGGATGCCGCGGTGGCTCACTCGGCCGCACAGGGCTGGCCTTCGGAAGCCTATCATCAGCTTGGACATGGCTGGGTGGTGCGGTCGCATGCCATTGAATATCTCATGCCCGCATATTCTGGCGACGAAATAGTTGTCAGAACATGGGTGGCCAACATGAAGCGCGTGACTTCAATGCGTCGTTATGAACTGATGAGAGCATCTGACGACAAAAAGCTCGCGGTTGCTTCGACCAACTGGGCATTTGTCAAATTTGAAACGCACCAGCTTTGTCGAGTCCCCTCGGAAATCCTCAGCGCGTTCGAAATCGTGCCGGACACAGACGCCCAGAGTTAGCCTCATTCTATTTAGGATTGACAATACCACGTTATGTCGAATTCTTCTCCAGCTCACTACGATGCAATTCTGGTTCTTTCCTTTGGCGGTCCGGAAAAGCGTGAAGACGTGATTCCATTTCTCGAAAACGTCCTGCGCGGCAAGCCTGTGCCTCGGGAACGCCTGCTGGAAGTTGCTGAGCACTACTACCATTTCGGTGGTGTCAGCCCCATCAACCAGCAATGCAGTGAGCTGATTGCCTCTCTGCGAAAGGAACTTGACGACCACAATCTTTCAATGCCGATCTACTGGGGCAACAGAAACTGGACTCCATTTCTGAATGACACGATGATCCAGATGAAGCGAGACGGTGTTAAGCGTGCCTTGACGTACGTCACCTCAGGCTTCAGTTGCTATTCAGGCTGTCGCCAGTACCGCGAGAACATCGCCGCCGCCCTGGCTCAGCCTGAAGCGGAAGGCTTGCAGATCGATAAACTGCGAGTCTTCTACAATCACCCGGATTTTATCGCGGTGCTGGCTGAACAGGTGGGACAGGCCCTTGGTGAGTTTCTGGAAGAAGCTCGCGACAACGTGCATATCGCATTCACAGCCCACAGCATTCCTCTGAGTATGTCAACAACGTCGGACTACGAAAAACAACTGCGAGAATCATGCCGCCTCGTCGCTGAGCAACTCAACATACCGGAATCACTTTGGAAACTTGTCTACCAGAGTCGCAGTGGTCGACCACAAGACCCATGGCTGGAACCAGATATTCTGGATCATCTGAGAGACTGCAAATCCGCCGGCATCGACAAGGTTGTGATTTCGCCGATTGGATTTCTGTCAGATCACATGGAAGTGCTTTACGATCTGGATGACGAAGCACGCCGATTCTGCGATGAACAATCGATTTACATGGTCCGTGCCGGAACTCCTGGGAACCATCCGCGATTCGTCGGCATGGTTCGAAAACTCATTCAGGAGCGAGTCAGCGGCCAGCCGCGTGAATGTGTCGGGCAATTTCCTCCAAATCACGATGTGTGCCCGGTCGATTGTTGCCCAACTCCTGCAATGCGACCCGCGGGAGCAAGCCGGCCAGCGGGACAACCGCCAACTGCGTCTGCATCCTGACGCACCACGCCTGAGCCCGTTGCGGAAATGGACTGATTACAAAAAATCGCAACTTTGCGAAGGCGAAACTGGAACTCTAAAGGCATCGGTCAGCTAAGGCGTCCGTTCATCCTCGAGTTTCATCGGGTAAGAATGTCAGATTCTTGACACGCACGAATCTCTCTGGATTACCCAGAAATTCGTCGCGTGTCTCCTTCGAATAAAAGAAATAGACTTTCGAACGCCATGTCACACCCAGTTCAATATGCCCCACCTGAACGACTTGCTGATTCACCAGCGCGACGGGGTCGCAGCCGTGCAATGCTGGAATGAACTTCTCCGGACTTGCTCGGAACCGAGTGAACTCATCTTCGGAAGCGAGCTGATAACTCACACCCTCATATTTGTATCTGTATCGGGAGTCGCCGGGCCGCCAGGTTTCTGATTCCGTCAAAGAGACGGGCGAAAAGCCGTGCAAGCCAAAATGACTGTCAGAATCTCGACGCAGCGCTTTGGTTCTCACGCCCGCATGAACAGCTTCATCACCAGTTGCTGAAGAATCTGTCTCAGACTTTTCCGCAACCACAACTGCCATCGAAGCCGCTGAAATGCTGGGTTTTGATTTACCTGCCACGGCTTTCTTTTCTGCGCTGTATTGGGCCAGCCGGGCAACATACGCAGTGCGTCCTGGCGACCCAACACTTTTCGACAGGATCGAACCGTCCGACGAAACAATAACATCGGTCGGAAGTGCCGAGACACCAAAACGGATGACAAGATCCTGACGATCATCCGCGTTGACTTTCACACCAACGATGCCACCTTGAAGTGCGGCTTTAACTTCTGCAGTTTCGAGGACCTCTGCATCCATCGTCCGGCAAGGGCCACACCAATGCGCGTGAAAGTGAATCACAATCGGCACGCCACGGTCTCTGGATTGCAGTTCAGCCGCCTCAAAACTTGAATACCACGAGTCTGCGATCAAGTTTTCGCCAGCCCTGGATGTCGACATCAATGCCAAACTTGAAACACACAAGGAGCTTGCAAGCAAATGCCGCGAGACTTCAGAAGTGCATCTTCGTACCAGACATCCTGCAGCCAACCAAACAACGCACAGAGTGTGTCTCATTATTTCGCCACGATTTCAAGAATGTATGTTTTACGCAGACAACTTCAGAACAAGTCTGCACCGAGCAGTGAGGCAGGGAGATCCACGACAATCTGCGAGTGACTCTGTCTCGACTCCAAACCCGGACCGGGAAACGAGGTGTACAAACACATGTCAACCTTGTCCACCAAGACA
Organism: Planctomycetota bacterium; assembly: GCA_031429275.1. Taxonomy (GTDB): domain Bacteria; phylum Planctomycetota; class Planctomycetia; order Planctomycetales; family Planctomycetaceae; genus SXXK01. The sequence goes on along the minus strand of JANOZG010000392.1, from coordinate 802 downwards.
ACCCGTAATATTCACCCTGCGCAAATTGTCAATTTGTGAGGTTTTGTTCCAGATCACGCAGCTGCGGGCAACCAGTAAGGCGAGCGGCAGATAAGAATTTACCAGCGATGTGCAGTACGACGGACATCTTGTCCGTCGATGACACGGCGCGACGGACAAGATGTCCTTCGTACCGGTAAGAACTCATCTGCCGCTCGCCTAAGGATACGCTTTTGTGGATTTGGAGCGTCTGGGCGGCAGATTCAGCGCGCTCACGCTTTTTGCGGCTGAGTGTTTCAAATCGCCGCGAGTCGGAAGCTATGGAGAAACAAACGCATTTCACATCTGTGCTATCGCGTTCGAGATCCTAACGATCGATCGGTAACAACCTCCACTCACACGGCCAGTGTGAAAATGAGTCTGAGAATCTGAAGTTCCTTTTCAAGTGTTTGTTGCGACGTTGTTAAATCCTCGCTCATGTTATGAGCTCGCCTAAAGTTACCGACACCGTGCGCTCCAGAAGCACAGTAACACGCAAAAACACTGATTTTCAAATGCGACATTTCGCGAACCCTTCAGTTGTCGAGCCTGTCGTGTAAACTGCCACCCGAGGTTCATTCCGCGATCGTTGCGAAATTGGCAGACGGGCTAGCTTGTGCGCGTCGGGAAATGGGTGTGGAGATGGGCTGTGCGACAAATAGCAAAATTGGGTTTTTCTCTCTTGCCAAAAGTTGACGATTTCTGTTCCATTTCGGTGATTGGATCGGGATTACTTTTCAGGAGCAATGGAATGCGCACCACCACGTCAGTGTCGTCAGAATAT
>JANOZG010000391.1:0-12022 GCA_031429275.1 Planctomycetota bacterium | reverse complement strand
CGAAATCACGTCGCACTCAACTCGGGAATTCGCAACTCAACCGGCGCTGAAACTGTGGGCAACTGCGAAGACAGTGACCGACTGCCCAGCGGGACAACGACCGTTCCCATTTCTTCAAGTGGAGTCGGTGGCAGTTCTTTCGCCAGTACATTCTCGATCAGGAATTGCAGCAGGTTGCGGATTTGTTCATCTTCAATGCCTGCAACCAAAGCTTCAGCTTTTTCACGAGAACGTTCAACGTAGAATTCAGCCTTCTCGAAGACATCACAAGCTTTGAAGATTTCTCGCAGACGATCGATGCGTTTATGGTTCGCCGGGCCAGTCGATGTCTCAGCCAGAATCTGTCGCAACTCACTTTTCTGCTGTTCGTTTGCATCCTTCAGTGCCAACGCCAACAGCAATGTCGGTCGCAGCGCCAATGCATCCTGGCCAGCGATTAATTTGTTGTCCGTGTCACCATTCCAGTCTTTCAGGTCATTCAACACCTGAAACGCTACGCCAACATGCCGACAAAACTGTGGTACCAGATCGGTGTTGGCCAGAGGATGATTCGCCATTCGCAGTCCAGCATACAACGCTGCTTCGAAAGCCGGTGATGTCTTCAGCGAATAGATCTGCAATGCATCAAGCGGTGTGAGGTTCCAGTCAGGTGACTTCTGAAACGCCATCTCAGCACCCTGTCCATCACACAGTCGAACATGTGCGGTCGACATACTGTTGAGTACATCAATTGCAACTTCCGGGCTGAGTTCCCGAGCCGCATGAATCAGCCGATAGCCGAGTCCGATCAGATAGTCGCCGATGTTAATTGCGTGACCAGCTCCGTGCTGGCGATGCAGAGTTTCGCGACCATAACGATATTGATCGTCATCCTGAATGTCGTCGTGAACCAGTGATGCTTTGTGGAACGCTTCAATCGCCATGGCAACACGCGCGACAGCATCAGGGATCTCCGGCATATCGTTGCCGATGTTCATCGCCACCGTTTCTGACGACGCTGCATGCCACGCCGCAAGCGTAATGAACGGACGGAATCGCTTGCCGCCTTTGCTGAGCCATTCGTACGCGATGTTTTCTGTGAACGCGACCGGTGAATTTCGACGCATCTCCTCTTTTGTTCGCACGCGCGGCAGCAGACGATCAAAGTCTGACTCAAACATCTTTGCAGACGCTCGCATCAGTGGTATGTAGCTGGTTGTCTGTTTGTCTGGCAGCGGTTCGTATTTGTCCAACACGTCCCATACCCAGATTTCGTCGAGTGTCGTATTCAGGCAGTCGCCCGAATGCAAAGGCACCGCATACGAAGGCACACCGGCAATCAGAACTTTGTCGATCGCTTTTTCAAGCACGTTCAAACAGGCAACACCGAGAATTCCGTCGATGTAGCCAGAGACAATAATCTTCAGGACAACAGGTGAGCCCTCAGCGACCAGAACTTTATATCCAAGTTGTTCGGCTTTGACCTTGTAGTCCGCGATCGAGCACGCGCCACAGCGTTCGCAGTCGAGACCGAATTGTGTGTACTCAGCAGGACAACCTTCAGCATGTTTCAAACAATGCGGCAGTAACAACATCCGTCGATTGAACGGAATCGCAAGAAACTGCTGCTTCCAGAAAAAGTTGCCCACCATCACCATCGAAAAGCCAAGAAACTTTTCGGGGAGTCCCATCTGATCGAGCAGCGTCCGTCCATGATGCTCCAGTTCATTTCTCGTAAACGCGCGGCTGCGATCCAGTGACTTGGCGTATTCTTCAGCAGCGGCTTTTACTTTCTCACGCAGTTCCAATGTTTCCGGCACGGCTTTCAAATGGGTCGTGCTGCGGCGCTTACCCTTTTTGCGCACCGGTGCAGGATCGTCATCATCGTCAAAACGTTGAATATCAGATTGTGATCGTCGTTCGGCATTGCCATTTCCAACGACAACGCCAGCGTCTTCAGTAGACGACTGACGCAGTTCATCGTCTTCGGTGATGTCTTTTTCGACGGGAGCAATTGACACTTGGTACTCTCCAACTGCAGCTTAATTTCGGTAGGTGATTTGGAGTCAGGCGGGATAGACGAATATGGAAAGTGTTACATTTTCGCACACTCTTGCCAGCGGTTTAACCCCGCTGCCGCAAATATGATTGGATAAAGGTCCTCAAAATACCAAAGTCTGGCAAAATAGAAGCCAATCGGAGACGGCCGATCCACTGTGCCTTCATTCACCCTGACTGCGAGCCACTGAGCAGCGCGGTCAATTGCAGGCTTCACATTCTTAAAATGGACCAAACTGTCCAAAGCCAAACCTGTTTCTTCGACCGAACTTTCCAGACCGCGGCGAGCCGACCAGCCGCCGTCTTCATTCTGATTTTCCAGAAGCCAGCGAACGGCCTTTTGACAGCAGTTCGAGGATTCTTCACCTATCGTACCCAGAGCACGGGCTACTCGCGACGTTCCGTAGAGGGGATTTTCGTCGTCTTCGTTGAATTGGTGCCCAAACCATAGCGGTAACCACGTTCCATCGGGTCTCTGAGCGTTTTTCAGGAATCGAATTCCCCAGCCAATGGACTTTTCGGCCCGCAATCTCAGCCCAGCCTCTGTGGTCGGAACTCGCTTCAACCACAAATATAGAGCGCGCAAAGCATGAGCCGTAAGGTCGCAGGAACTGCGATCAAACGGCAATGTTCCCCAGCCACGACAAAACGTTGGCCAGCCTCCGTCTCGATTTTGTAGATCGAGCAGCCAAATGGCAGCCGCTTTGAGAGACGAGATCTCGTCAGCCAAGAACGTCTCATCCGAGCCACGAAGGTTCATCAACGCCAGCATCGCTCCCGGAGTGTCGTCGGCGTCCGGGACTCCACCGGGAAGATCGGTCCACGACCATCCGCCGGGAGCCGCATGAGTATAGGGATGAATGGTCTTGTATTGTTGGTGAAGCAACCATTTGCGAATTGAGTCCGCAGCAAGGTAGGACGGGTCTCCAGACCCGTCCTGACCTGAAACAGACACGTTTGATTCAGGACGCGTCTCAAGACCCGTCCTACAAGGCGCACCACCCAACGCATTCACACTCAGCGTCGTCACCCACGTTGTCAGATTCGTATCGATCGGCCAGCTGCCATCGTCTCGCACGGACGATTCGATAAATTGCAAACACCGCTGCGTCACAACATGATCAAATAAATCACAACCAAGTAAACTCATACACACGAAACTGGTCAACGGCGTCGCTTCAAGAAACCCGCCATTCGGTGGCTGAATGGATTCGAGGACTCGTAGCGAAGGAGCAATTGCCTTGCGCCGAAGAAGTCGTATCACGGGATTCCAATGCCCCTGATGCTTGAAGATGACCTGCCCGATCGCAATTAACGCAGGCAACGCGTAACTCACTACCGGCATCCTCACAGCCGCATAAAACCGATGTGGCACGCAGGCGAGTTCAAATGGCAGCGGAATCACGGTCTTCCAATCCACGATCCCTGCCAAAGCGCAATGAGTCAAGATAGGAACTGAAAATGTGTGGTCTTTGCCGTAACGCTTGATCACGGCCGCAACGCCGCCGACTCTTGCAATATAATCCCCTGATGAGGCGATGATTGCATCCCATTGCGTCGCCGCATTCACGCGAAATACAGCATGAGCGAGCATTGTGGTGGAGATATTACTGATACTCAAAACCGTATCGCCCCAACCACCGTCAGAATTCTGGTGTTCGGCGAGCCACTTCAATCCGCCATCAATGAGTCTTTGCCATTGAAGTCGCTGCGTCTCATCCGACGTCGACGTTACAGCCTTATGCAAAGCCATCACCGCCGTCGCCGTTGAAAGTGCTGACGTCGATAAACTCCCAGTCCACCACCCATGTTCATTGCGTTTCGAAAGCAGCAACGCATTAACGCGATCGATGGCCTGATGGATTTCATTCTTCGAAGTAGAGTTCTGTGTCATTATCGTCACAGTTTACTTCGCAAGTCGCAACATTCCCACCGATTTTTGACGTGCTATTCACCAGCGGTACGACCAAGAGCGATGTCAAAGTCGTTCATCGCGGGAACCATCATGGCGACGGACGTAAATCCGTAGGCGACACAAATCCAGAAACAGACGCCCATGTTGCCACCCAGCAGAAAATCTGTAATGGCATAGAACGTAAGAAACGGCAACATAATCGACGCCAGAGTCAGCGCGCCGGAAGGATTGCGATAGGTCAGCGATGTGTACAGCCCGAGACTTCCGAATCCGATGAACAGGATGAAGCTTTGCAATTGAATCGCAAAGGATGAACGAGCTTCAACCAACAGCAACATAAAGATAAAAATACCGATGAACAGAAAGAACATCGTACCAAGGCTGTGACCAATCGCAGTTCTTGAATTCTGATAGGTCAAGCCCGCATGAATTCCCAGTGTCACGGCGAAGATGTTCAACACCACAAAAGCAACGCTCAAATATAACACGTTTTCAGGCGTCATGGTTGGAATTCGGCCAAGCAATGCCATTCCCATGATCATGAGCAACGGCGTCAGAATCATCTCACGTGAATTCCACAACGCACCGCCGATCTTGCCAAGGATAAACTCATGAGGTCGCAAATCTGTGACCAGCAAAATATCCAGAGTGCCGCCATCTCGCTCGTTTGTGATCGAAGTCACCGCTTGAGCGTTTGTCAGGATCAGGCTTAAAATGCCGATCCCAAGAAATGCAAATGCCGGCGCAGTCACCATTCCCAATACAAGGTCGCTGTTCGTCGAACCCGTAAAGATCGCAGACCCGGCGATTAACAGAGTCAGCGTCAGATACGCCAGCTTGATCCAGATCATGCGGCGTCCATAAGCCCGAGTTCGCATTTCACGCCAAATGATTGGACTATCCCAGACGACCCGATGAATTCGACCCGTGCCGGGCACAGCAACTGCAGCTTTTTCGCCTTCGGATGTATCGACCGGTTGTCCGTCCAGCAGATTCTCGGGTGTGGATTCAGCCACCGATTGATGCATCTCGCGTGAAGGATTCCAGCGTCTCAGTTGCGTGATGGTGACCACTGACAGCAAGCATGACAACGTCAGAAGTGTCGCGACGGTCGGCAACGCAGAAACAGCGATGGGACCGATTGCACTCTGGCCTGCAGGATCAAGTACGTTCATCAAACCGGCATACGGAGATGCCAGTGCCAGCATCGGATTGAGAAGAACTCCCATGCCATAGGCAACCAGCACAAACAACACGACACCAAGCACGCTGATCGCCAGAGTTTGAAAAGTCTTGTCGCGCCAGAACGCCACAAAACACCCCCAGCAGCCTGCGGCGAGGGCGGCAGCACCTACCACTGCTTCTGCCCAGAGTATTTGAGACCAGGTGATTCCACCCAGCAGTTTTAGAAAACAAAATACTGGCAGTGAAGTCGTTAACAGGACACCCACAATCAGAAGACTTGCCAGGAGTTTGCCAATGGCAAGTTCATGATTTCGCAAGTCCGTCATCAACAGCAGGATCAACGTTTTGCGGTCTTTTTCCTGTGCAACGTTCGATGCAGTGAAAACCGTTGCGAAGAACATCCCAAGGGTCAGTTGCAGAAACGCAAAAACCTTGAATGTCATAGCACTGAAAGACGCCACATCCCCTGCAAAAAGAACGTCCTGAAATCCAATCGTCGCCTGGCGAATACTATAGAACAGCACCAACAGCCCAGCGACGAATCCGGAGCGCATCAGATAATGACTTAGTCGCCGCGGCGCGGTCAGCGCTTCTCGAACGAATATAGGACCGGCTGCCACTCAATTGCTCCATGAAACATCATGCCGTCGTCTCCAGAAGAACGACAGCAAATTATGCAGGTACTGCCGCTACTTCTTTCGCGACCGGCTTTCTCTCAGGAATTGATTTTCAATCTCCATGTGCATATCCGGAGTCGATTCCCAGATGGCCTTCAGTGGATAGTCAGCGGCTTCCGTTGTGCCATTGTTCTGATGGACGGCTTTCCAGAATCGGACGGTTAGCAATGCCTCTTCACGATAGGCAGAGTTGTCTTCGAAGAACTTCGGATACTTTTTCGAGGCTTCCAGCCACTTGAGCATTGAAGTTTCCAAAAGTGTCTGAGCTTCTGAAATCTTGCTTGTGCCGTCGGGTTGAACTTCGTTGTAGCCACGACCTTCTGCATAAGCCTTCTTAGCGTTGAAGAATGCCTTATGAGCTTCGATAGTAACAGGATCACCTTCGGTTTCAGCAAAGTCCCTCCAGAAGCGGTAATGGACCATATCCACGCTGCCATTCCAGACCCGTTTCTGCATACTCAAGTCCACGCCGTTGGCTGCAGCCATCGCTACCAGTTCAGCTTCGGAGCTGTTGAGCATATATTTGTGATTGTCGAGACCAAGGAATGCGTACTTACCGTAATCGTTCATCCATTCATCGTAAGCCTGCTTCCAGATCGAGGCCGTAAGCGTTGAACTCGCACTTCCTTCCGCCGAATTTGCATTATCATCTGCAGTTGCGGAAGTCGGTACGGCACCTTCGCCATAGAACTTGCCTTCTTTGGTCAATGCATCAGCATAGCTCATCAGAGATTTTACAGGTCCCTGACGGAAGAACACATGGGTCATTCCCTTGACTTCAACATTATCGTCATTGTCATCCTTTACATTCGCATCCTGGAAATGTTTACGAGCGACCAGGTAGCTGTCGATCCCCTCTTTATTAATCTCCCCGTCCGGACCATTGGCTCCGGTCACCTTATCTTTGAATTTGTCATCCGGGTCGTGTACGAAGAAATCACGGAAGAATCTCTTTTCGTCTGAAACGCCCATTTTCTTGTCGATTACTTCACCCACATTGTGTTCAAGAATCGGCACTGTTTCATTTCGATCCGTACCGCGTTGCAGAAACTTGATACCTTCCTTCACCCAGTAGAATCGGTCGTCTACTTTGTCCCACTCGCGCGATACGTTATAAGCCAGATTCCAGCCCTGGAACTTCCAGATCTGCACGTAATGCGGCTGCAGCAGAATGATGGAATCCACCGTCGTCCTCAGCTTCGCCCACTGCTTATGCTCCTGATATTCAATCGCCTGCAGATGCAACAAACTGGCCGCTGGGCCGCGAAGTCCAAGCAGAACCAGGTTCATGACGGAACTTGAAGGGTCCACTTCACCCAGCGTGGCTTCGCCAAGGTCGTAGTCCTGACGCAGACGCCCAAGTTTTCCAAGGCCTGAAGAGGCAGAGGCACCTGTCGCACTCTGCTGCACAGGGAAACCCAGATAGACGATAGGCCCCAGCAGCAGAATAATACCAATGGCATAGGCCAGTTTGCGTTGTCGAGAAGTAAAGTTGTTCATTTCGATTCCAGCTCCCGGAACTTCAGCAGAGCACCAGCGATCAGCACGCAAGGAAAGAGAAAACCAAGACAGATCAAAAAGGCGGGCACTACAGTCTCGGCAAAAGGTACGTCAAAACCATTTTCAACAAAGCCCGCCGGGGCGTTGAAGATACTGAAATCAGGAACAATCTGACTGAATCCCCACAACGCAGCTCGTGGAACCGCATCGATTCCCTGAACCACGCGTTGAGTTGTTTCAGACACGTCCATCCCAACTTGTGGGTTACGATGTTGGGCTGTCATAACAGCTGCCGCGATTGCCCCCATGCCTTCCTGGGCGGGACTATACAAAAGTTCGTTCATAAAACCATGGAAGAACTGACCGACGATAAAGAACGTCAACGTGAAAAACAGAGCGACTGGACCTTTGACTATGCAGCTCACCGTGACCCCCAGGACGATGATCAGCATCATCATGAGAGCTGTTGTCAGTAATGCTTTTACATATCCAACGCCAAATGCTCGGTCTGGCTTTCGGACGAACAGGTCAGGACGTGCCATGCCAAGATACATCTGGTCATCAAGGCAGGATACTTCCACACGAAGCCGACCATCTGGTGCCAGATCCTTGATGATATCACGCTCCATCATCCAGCCTTCGTTGTCGCTGGAGATGAGTAGATCTTTTTGGATCAATGAGTCAAAGAAACTGAACCACCGCTGACCAGCTGCAACGACCAACTTATTGCCATCGATCTTCAGTGCCCCGGACGTCATCTGCTCTGACAGCACACTCACAACCAGATTCGCATTTTCCTCCGAAATCTGTCCTTCAGATTTCAGTTTCTCTGCCAGATCAGACTTCAATCCATCGCCCTCTACAAGGCCACCCGCATCGTTCAGTTTTTCAAACAATGCTGCAAGGAAACGACTTTGAGTTTCCGCATCTGCACTGAAGCGAATTGTCCGTGGAACAAAACTGACATTCTGCTGAGCGTTTTCATGGTATTCCGCAACGTGAAACGAAGGCAGTGGCACTTCGAGTTTCGGCAAATGCTCATGCAGAACATCTGCATCTTCATTCAAAACAACGGCGAGTTCTTTCAATGATGCCGCGAAAGCCGCATGCAGTGGAGGCAACGCTTCAGCATTGTCTGCAGAACTGGATGTGATTTGGTTGATCAAACTGGCGCCAGTCTCTGATGTCTTTGTAAAAGCTGCAATCGCTTTGGCCAGAGCGTCGTCTTTGCGATCCCCCATCACGCCAGCCGCGTAGACGGCCCCCAGTTGCAAGCCCATATAGTCAGCTGGCAACAGCTCAGGGTTTTTCTTTTCCCTTGCAGCTTCGCCATCAGCTGCGATCTTCTCACTAAGTTCCTCAAGCCGATTTGCGGCAGTACGAAACTGAGCATCACGCAACGCATCCGCCAATGGACGCAAAGTTTCGCTCTGGGAAAACAATCCAAACGCTTCCTCTCGAGGATTGTTCGACAGCGTGTACTGAGCCTGCATGCCTTGTCGAATTGAGTTTTCATTCCCCTTGACTGTACGAAACGCCTCGAACCGACATTCCATCTTCAAGCCGGGAATTTGTGCTGCTTCATTTCCGTCCGATGCAGATTGAGCGCCCATCACCAATGCTGACTCATCAATGCCGTCAAACAGAAACACGCCTCGAGCTCGTGAGTTACCTTGAATGTGTGATCGAAAATCCCAAACATCACCAACATTGATACCCTTCAGCGATGGCTGGCCTTCCGGATTGACGAATTGCAACCGGCCGAAGACGGGCACACGGCAAGTCAGCTGGCTTTTCGCTTCTGATGGCAACTGACGCACGATCCAGAGGAATCCAATCGCTCCCATGCTCACGAGCACGATCAGCATGATCGACCACATTCCGAAGATTCGGCCCAGGACAATCTCGATTCGTCGTGCAGGCTTCGTCACTACTGTGTGCAACGATCGTATACGAATATCTTCAGGCAGTGCCCAGCAGCTCAGGAAGAAGACGATTGGCAACATCAACCACGAAATAGTCTGCAGAATGAAGGCAATATGAATACCCACCTGCAATTCAGCACGTTCGTTTGAATTTGTGAGGAACCAACCCGCAAACATCAACAGCACAGCAAACACGAAGAACACAAGCAACGCTTTGCGACGGATTGCTTCTTTCAGCGTCAGATTGGTCAATGCCAGAATACGGCGAGGCGACAAAGATCCGACATCTGTCAGAAAGCTGACAAGGCCTTTAAAAAAAACGCCAACACCGGCAGCACCATTGCGAGCCACCGACAGCAGAAACGATATCGCGACACTCAGAAACACCAACGCACCGATCAGGAACAGCCATGACTTCAGGCTTGTCGCCATATCCTGAAGAGTAAACGGAGCAACATCGAAGTCCATAGGGAACGCTTCCCGATTCACATTTTGGGACGTTCATTGAAAAATGAAACGCCCTGACAAGAGAAAAACTAAGTTAAGAGAGTTTAAGAAACAAGCTATGACTCAAAAGTATGCAAGCGTCACAACACAGCCCGCATGGTCCATAGCTAGTTCGCCAGAGAGCATGATTCCGTCACGCTGTTCGCTAAGCCTGCCCACCAGGCTTGCCCGCAATTTCTTCGGTCGTAAATCGACGACCAGGTCTCTCGCCGCTTTCGCGAACAGTCCGCAGGAACAATTCCTCCAGGTCTGCCCGTGGACGAGTGAATGTCGCATCTGAAACATTGTGCTTCTTCAGCACCTCACGAATGTCGGACATTGCAGCTTCACTCAGATTCGAAGTCCGCATCTGCATTTCGTCACGAACTTCCAGCAGATCCTCGACGCGACCCAGAACCTTCAACTCACCCTGAAACAGCACGGCGATACGGTCACAGACGTCCTGCACGTCGGCAAGCTGATGGCTGCACATCACAACAGTCTTACCCTGAGACTTCAGACGAAGAATCAGATCCTTCATTTCACGAGTTCCGATTGGGTCCAATCCACTGGTCGGCTCATCCAGCAGCACAAGATCCGGATCGTTGATCAACGCCTGAGCCAGTCCAATACGACGAGTCATCCCCTTTGAATACTCTTTCAATTGACGTCGGCGAGCTTTCCCCAGCCCAACCATTTCAATCAGCTCGTCAGCACGGCGATTTCGCTCAGCAGAAGTCATATTGAAGAGTCGTCCGTAGAAATCGAGCGTCTCGTCAGCATTCAAAAATCGGTAAAGATAAGATTCTTCCGGCAGATAGCCGATGCGTTCATTCTTGGAAACATCCGACGCGGGCTTGCCGAGGATTGTCATTTCACCGGAAGTCGGAAACAGCAGCCCCAGTAACATCTTCATGGTTGTCGTCTTGCCAGAACCGTTTGGTCCAAGCAACCCGAAAACTTCGCCCCTCTTCACATCCATGCTCAGGCTTTTGACCGCCTGAACTTTCTTGCGACCCCAAAAGTCACGGTAAATCTTTGACAGGTTGCGGATCTCAATCACAGCATCGTTTGACATGTCGAGTCGTTTCGCACAGAAAAAACAGGAGACAGAAGGGGCTTCACGACCACGTTTTCAGGCCAGAAGCAACAAAAAAACAGATTGCACCGCATCGACAGAACGGCGGCACGAGCGACATACGCTGGAGATGCACATAGCGTTTGCGCAATTCCCTGTAGTAAATTGCTACCGGGGGGTGAGCAGACGCCAAATCGGGACAAAACACGAAGTTCAGACTCCAGCGGAATCTACAAAACCCCAGGAACTTTGGGTTTTCGCTGTCCTGGACACAACGGAGGTCGCTGCCCATTCGTCCTAAAATCCTGCACCAATACCTGCAAGACTCTCAAAAGCTGACCTGCAGCCGATTTCAGCCTGAATTGCACCCCATGGGTCTTAAACCTTATTCACTGTCAGTCTTGAACAGCCTTTGAATCGCCGACGCCGTGGCCTCACATGCGGAACGACGGATATAAAAACCAGATCCTGGGAACAGATGCCAGCGCTCGGTTTTGATGGCGTGGATAACCGCATACTTTCCGTTGGCATTTTTGCATCCAGCGCGCACCTTAAAAATGCCTCCGCAAAGACCTGGCCGAAATCGCACTCACACGCGAAAACAATCCCATGACAAAATCTCGTTCACGAATCATAGGGAGGCAGAGCCGCACCCAGAGTACGACGGACTTCCAGTCCGTCGAGAATTTCGACGAACTGGAGGTCCGTCGTACAGATTGTCTCGCTACAACAACGATTGCGGCGATAACTGATATAGAGAGCCCGATCAAATCCCCGTCAACCGCTCTGTCGAATCGCCGAAGCGGTCGAGTTCCAAGCCGCCCCACTCCATCAGGCTGAGGAACAGGCTGCACATGCGCCGGTTCGGCGAATTGAGGTAGTCGAGCACGCGGCCGCCGCGGAGTTTGCCGCCTGCGCCCCCAAGCAGGACGATCGGCAACTGCTGCGCGTCATGATTGCCGTGCAGCATGCTAGAGCAGTGCGCGATTGCCGTATTGTCGAGCAATGTGCGGTCCCCTTCCTTGACCTCCGACATTCGCTCACAGAGGTAGGCCAACTGGGACGTGAAGAACTGGTTGAGGGGGATGAGTTCAGGCGGCTGGGTGTGGGCCATCTGGTGATGCTGATCTTTGGCGCCGCAGTGAGTGTGGGTTTCGGCGGAGCCTTCGTTGCAATACTTGAGGGTCGCGATCCGGGTGGTGTCGGTGCGGAACGCGAG
>JANOZG010000390.1:0-2027 GCA_031429275.1 Planctomycetota bacterium | reverse complement strand
TCTTCTACAACCAGTTGTCCGACCTGTTGAAGTCTGGTGTGCCATTGCTGCGATCGTTAAACGCAGCAACTCTGGCCAGAACATCTTCCAAAAAGCCGCCTTCTTCGCCGGCCTTCACCATGCTGACCGTCAAAAAGTTGAACGTCTTTGGATGGCGACGCATCGCATCATTCAGACGCGTACCGTCAGCGACCTGTTCACGCACGTCCTGAATGACCAGTTTCAGAGTCGGATGTGACGTCTGATCTTCCAGCAACTGCAACGATCGCAGCAATGGCACACCAGACTTCAACAGGTCGGACAACTGGTTGTAGAAGACCGTCAGATATTTGGGAGAAACTCGCCTGGATCCCGTGCTGGCTTGCTGCTTTGACTGTTCTGTCAATGCGACGGAAACGGGAAACAAGCTCTTCAATGACAAAGCCGCAAGCGCATCTTTTTCGCTGGCTGCTGTAAGCGTCCCTGAGACCTGTTTGCCGGTCAGTTCTTTCGCGATGTATTTGAAGTCTGGCATAACCGATTACCCGATGATATCCCCGCGAGTAATTCGAAGGACTTCGTCGATACTCGTCACGCCAGCCAGAACCTGTTCCCAACCGCTGGAACGAAGTGTCGTCATCCCTGCGGACAATGCATAATCTCGAATTTCAACGCTGCTGCGACTCTCCGCACACATGCGTTGAATCATGGGGTCAGTTTTCATGAGTTCAAACACGCCGATTCGTCCTGAATATCCCGTGTCGCGACATTCGCGGCAACCACGTGGTTCAAAGATCGCGTCAGGCAGCGGCTTTGGAAAATCGCCGGGGATTTTTAGCTTCTCCACGGGCGTCAATGTCTTGCAATGCACGCAAAGTTTTCGCACCAGGCGTTGAGCCAGAATGCCTTCAACAGTGCTGGCAACCAGATAGGGTTCCACTCCCATGTCGATAAGTCGCGTAAACGTGCTAGGCGCGTCGTTTGTATGCAGAGTGCTGAACACCAGGTGGCCTGTCAGAGACGCCTGAATTGCCGCCTGAGCAGTTTCACCGTCTCGAATTTCTCCAATCAGTACGACGTCCGGGTCGTGTCGAAGAATGCTCCGCAACGCTCCTGCGAAAGTCAACCCGATCCGGCTATGAACCTGAATCTGACTAATGCCATCCATCTGATATTCCACGGGATCTTCAACCGTGATAATCTTGATCGACGGATCCTTAATTTCATTCAAAGCACTGTAGAGCGTCGTCGATTTACCGGAACCCGTCGGACCAGTGACGAGAATGATCCCATGCGGCAGTTCCAGCAACTGTCGGAATATGCCCATCACAGTCGGCGGCATACCGACGGCCTTAAAGTCGAACTTCATGCGTGCCTTATCAAGCAAACGCATGACCACACCTTCGCCGTGCATCATCGGGATGATTGACACGCGAACATCGACTTCACGACCGGATACTCGCAGTTTGATACGACCGTCCTGCGGCAATCGCTTTTCTGCGATATTCAGGTGCGACATGATTTTGAGACGAGTCACAATTGCCGAATAGAATTGAGCAATCTCCGGCGGCGTCGGTTGAACGCGTAACATGCCGTCCAGACGATATCGTACACGCATGCCGTTTTCCTGCGGCTCGATGTGTACGTCGCTGGTCTGCAGCTTCACCGCTTCCATCAGCAATTCGTTGACGAGCTTAATCACGGACGGGGCTTGTGCGCCTTCCGCCAGTTCGCCAAAGTCCTCGTTGATTTCTTCGAGAAGCTCAATGCCTTCTTCACTGCGGCGGCGTACGAGCTCGTTAATTGTGTCGCCGCCGACACCAAGCAGTTCATGAATCCGGTTGCCCAGTTCTCCACTGCGCGTCAAAACTGGCGAAAGCTTGAAGCCACTGACTGAGCTGAGTTCGTCGAGTCCTTCCAGGTTCAGTGGATCAGATGTCGCGATGACAACGTGTCCGTTTTCGCGATACAACGGCAGCAATGAATGGCGGTAGATTGACGACGTAGGAAACTTCGTCAACAGCTCAGTATCGATCTCAATATTCTTG
>JANOZG010000389.1:0-5907 GCA_031429275.1 Planctomycetota bacterium | reverse complement strand
TTTATGGATGTGGATTACCACACGTATAAGCAGCGACAGCAGCAACCGAACCCAGCCAACATTTTCAAGAATGCACTTTTGACGACACGCATCCACTTCTCAACACTGCATTGGATCCACTGTGCCCCTCCGCGCCTGACATCCCTGAACCAACCGGTGGCCCTGAGCCTGACGAGGACGACATTTGCCTCGACGGCCCGGTCACGTGGGTTCGTTGCGTTGCTCAAGCTTTGTGATAGGCCGCAAGACTCTGAATACCTGGGCGACGAATTGGCTCGCAGCGACTCTGGTGGGATTTATGTTCTGAAAGGATACAATGTTGCGTATCTGTGTTCTGTTGAGCTTTTCCCTGGTTGCCATTGCGGGATGCAAATCCAGCGGTGTCATTAAGCTGCGTGAACGAACTGCGCAGAAGTATGAACCTTCGATACCAGAAGCCGCAGTGGCTGCATGGAACACGCCGGAGTCGAATGATTCTTGCGACAAGACTGTGGTCGTCGTGCGGCGCGCTTCATCTGTGCCAAAATTCCCCTGAGTTGCCTTGTAGTGTCTTGATTTCTACCTAACGCGGACAATTCAAGATAACTCGCGAAGGAGTTGGAAAAATGCGACTCATTATTTTCGCGTTGATGCTGAGTGCTGGCAATGCTGCGTTCGCATGGGCTGACGAGGCTGTGATCCGGAAGGATTTGTCGGCAAACGAATTGTCTGCTTATGTTGATCAGTTGACTTCAAACGGGCAGATCATCGTCGATCTGAATGTACGAATTGTCGAACGTCGCGTCGTTTTTGATGTTGCGTCACAAGTCAATGAAGACAAGCGGCCGTGGCTGATTCAAGTCAATATCTCCGACAAGGAATTTCGCGAGTCATCAAAACGTTTCAAGAGTGATGGATTCGAGAATACATTACATCGATTTGTTCCGAACGGTCGAGAAAAGCTGCACTCGACGGTCTGGGTTCAAAAGGTCGAGGCTGCGACTTCCCTGACGCTCCCGAGTGGTCCACTACCAGTGAATGGAAACGTGGGCAAGGATCTGATTCCGCTCAATGATCTGCTGACAAATACGATTGTCGAGAACAATATTCCAGGTGCTACAGTTGCAGTCGCACGTGACGGCAAAATCATTTACGAGCGTGGCTTTGGCTATGCTGATGTCGATAAAAAAACGCCCATGAACGCAGATGCCGTGATGCGAATCGCCAGCATCAGCAAGTCCATCACGGCGATGGCGGTACTTTTGTTGATGGAAGACGGCAAGCTTAAGCTGGACGATCTCGCCATCGACTACCTGACTCGCGAAAAGAAGTTTACTCTGCCAAAAGACGCTGATGCAGCATGGAGTCGTGTCACGATCCTGCATTTGCTTCAACATTCAGGTGGCTGGGACCGTGAGAAGTCAAAAGACCCGATGTTTGAATTGCTGGAGATCACCCGCGCATTGGATCTCAAAAAGACGGCTCGAATTCCCGACATCATAAAGTACCAGTTCACTCGCCCGATGGATTTCGAACCGGGCAGCAGTTATGCCTATTCAAACTTTGGCTATTGTCTGCTTGGTCGCATAATTGAAGCCGCCAGCGGTCAGTCGTATGAGTCGTTTGTTAACGAACGAGTCCTGAAACCATGCGGCATGACACAAACGCGGTTAGGGAAAACCAGACTCAAAGACCGTGCGGATGATGAAGTGATTTATCACATGCAAAAAAACAAAAAGTATCCGGCAATCTGGGATGTCGCTCCGGGGAATAAATCAGGCAAGTTCGAATCCGTTGCAGGGCCCTATGGCCATTGGGATCTGGAGGTTTTCGATTCACATGGCGGCTGGACGTCAACGGCTTCAGACCTTGTGCGTTTTGCGGTCGCCATCGACGCGAAAACAAATCCGCTCATCAAGTCTGAAAGCATGATGCTATTGAAGTCGCCTCCGTCGTTTCATGCTCCTGGCGACACAACCTGGTACGGATGTGGCTGGAGCGTGCGTTCCATCAACGGAAACGAGACCGTCAATCTCTGGCATACCGGTCTCATCGCCGGCACTTCGACGATTTTAGTCAAACGCTCAGACAACCTAACGTGGGCCGTACTGATCAACGTCAATGAATCAAAAACGGGGGAGACATGTTCAGATTTGATCGACAGCCCAATGCACGCGGCTGTAAATCAATCGATTCCGCTACTTGATTGATGGAATATAGTGGTTCGCCAGTTCTGCGTAGTCCTCGCGAACGGGGCTAAAGACATCCAGAACGACAGCCGGACCATCAATCGCAACCGCGCGATGTGGTACGTTGGGAGGAATGATAAACATGGATCCGGCCTCACAGAGACGAGTTTCGTCACCGATCGTCAGTTGAACTTTGCCGCTCAGCAGTATTCCTCCTTGTTCGTGAGGATGATGGTGCAAAGGCACTTCAGCACCGTCGTCCATTTCAAGGTACGACAACATGAGATTCTGTCCATGCGGCGTTCGCATGCGGCAACCGGGAACCGGTTCAATATGTGGAATTGCTTTAAGGTCAACGAATGGCATAGAGCGAATTTCCGTGATCCCTAATCTGGTAGTCGATGTGTGAGAGACTTACCATTTCCTGCGAGTGCAGCGACGACTGAGCACTCCATCACCGAGGATTGTAATCTGTTGCGGCACACTTCGCTTTCGCAACTTCGTTATCCAACAAAAAACCGGAGCAAAGACTGCTCCGGTTCGTTGTTGAGTTTTCGCAGTTCATGCGATTCAAATCATTCAGCGTGTTCTTCGTTGTACGCAAAGCACATTCGAATCAGGTGTGAAACATTGTCCGCACGCATCTTATCGTTGATGCGAGCACGATGCGCTTCAACTGTTTTTGTGCTGACCCCGAGTTCCTGAGCGATCTCGCGGCTGGAAAGTCCATCCACGACGTGGTCCAGAACCTGACGTTCCCGACCTGTTAATCGGCTGATGCTGTCTTCCGTTTCTTCCAGTTCGTCGTCGAACATGTCGACATCGACTTCATAGAAGAAGGCATAGGCCCGAGCAATCGCAGCAACGAGGTGCTCAACCCGGACAGGCTTACAAAGGAAATCAAATGCCCCGTTCTTCATGGCTTTGACCGCCATTGGAACGTCTGCATGACCAGAGATCATGACGATTGGCAACTCGAAGCCGTCTTCTGTCAATTTTTCCTGCAGCTCGGAGCCGGTCATCCCAGGCAATCGCAGATCGAGAATCAGAACACCAGGAACCGGCTCTCTGAAATCTCGGTAAAACTCCATTGCTGTCATGTAATCACGCACCGTGATTTTGAATTCAGCAAGTGCTTCAACCAATGACGCACGAACGGCCTGATCGTCTTCTACGAGAAAAACGGTAAATGGCTTACGCTTCTTCGGTTGTTGAAATTCGGTCAGTGGTGGCGATTTTTTATCCGCCCGCTTCCCAGCCCTACGTTTACGCTGCAACATTTGAGTAGTCTCCATGAGAAAACGTCCATGCACGGTAAACACCCCTCGTTTCCGTCCGATGGATCAAAAAAATATTAACAAAATTAACAAGAGCAAAAAAGGCAAGGATGCACTTGTTTACCAATTATGTGCGGGGAAATTCCAGTACTACAGTGTGGTTCGCCTAATCTTCAGACTAGGCTCTGAAATACATCACCGCCCGAAGAGTGGCTTCTCCGCTCCTGCAGCTTACCCCTGCGTCTTTACGTTAGACACTGCCTAGCAGAATACAATACCTAAAAGAAGCACTGTGGGAGATATTCAAACACGAGACACGTAGTAATAGGTGGAAACACCCAAGGGCATTCGGCATCGCACCCAAGCATCGATTGACATGTGGCATTTGGTCGCAGTGCAGTGCAGTGTCGTTTTGCTGAGTGACACCGACTTGACTCAGGCGAGTGTGACAGTTGGATCTGCGTTGTCCTGCGATCGAATTTCTCCCAATCGAAACGCTGGCTTCTCATCGGTTGAACAGGCCCGGAGAACGCGATCTGCGACATCCGGCGGGACGCACAGGATCATGCCGATTCCCATGTTGAACACGCTGAACATCTCTTTCTCAGCAATGTTCCCCAGTCTCTGCAACCAATTGAACAATTCCGGACGGTTCCACGCGTCGCGATGGATGGTCGCATGGATGTGTGGGGGCAGGATTCTCTCAAAATTGTCAACGATACCACCACCCGTGATGTGGGCAATTCCATGGATGTTTGCATTGCCTGCAGCCTCAATCGCCGCTGCGATCGTGCTCGCATAGATTTGAGTCGGACGCAGCAAGGCGTCTCCCACAGTGCAGTTCAATTCCTGAACATGGTCCGCGAAGCTCAAACCGGCATGCTCAAAAACCACCTTTCGAATCAGACTGTAACCATTCGAATGAAAGCCTGACGAAGGGATACCAATCAGCACGTCTCCTGATTGAATTCTGGTTCGGCCATCGATCAGCTCATCTCGCTCTGCAACTCCAACTGAAAATCCCGCCATATCAAAGTCGCCAGTGGCGTAGAGATCCGGCATGATAGCCGTCTCCCCCCCGAGAAGTGCAGACTTTGCCTGCAGGCATCCATCACTGACTCCGCTGACGAGTTGTTCTAACAGCAACGGGTTGTCTTTTCCCATCGCGATGTAGTCAAGAAAGAAAAGCGGCGTGGCACCGAGGCACAGAATATCGTTCACGCACATCCCGACAAGATCGATGCCGATGGTGTCGTAACTCTGAGCCAGGATGGCAACTTTAATCTTTGTCCCGACGCCGTCAGTCCCCGATACGAGTACCGGATCTTTCCACGGCTTGACTCCGTTCAGACGAAAGAGTCCGGCGAAGCCTCCGGGCAGCTCCATGACGCCCGGTGTGAATGTCCGCTGCATGAGACGCGGTAATTTTTGCATGGCCTGTTCGTAAAGCTCAAGATCTACGCCAGCAGATCGATACGTCAGTTCAGTCATGAATTTCAAACCATGAACATGGGTGGAGGAAATAGAACCGCCAAATTGCACGACCTGCCGATTCTACTGTCAAGTCGCTGGAGTGGCAGGGTACTGCAGAGTTTTGATTTGCCAATCCTGAGTCTGGTGGAGTTTGCTCAGATTTGATTGAACCGGTTATGCCATTTCTGCCGATTTCCGACTTTAGCAAGTCCGCTCTGTGTGTCTGCGTTCGGTTGGAGTCGTCTCGATGTTTGGTCAGAAAAAGCACAATGCATGGTTTTTTGACAGTTCAATTCATCTGGAAGCCGTAAGCCGGCTAATGTATCTGGTCGAAATCAGCGAACCGTTTGGCGTCGTCTGTGGGGCGGATGGCAGCGGCAGAACTCGTATTCTGGCCAGAGTTCGACAGGAAACTGAGCGAATTGGACGGCAAGTCATTGCCCTGAATGTTGCCGGACTTGACGAAAATGCGGCACTTACGGGACTTGTGACGTCCGTTTCGTCATCAGCTCGTCGAAACATGAAACGAAACGAACTGGTGTCATTGTTGCGGGATGAGATCGCTGGCCGATCCCACTGTGGCGTTCACTCCGTCATATTGATCGACGACTTCCATCGAGCAGACGGAAGTCTGGAATCTTTCCTCCAT
Organism: Planctomycetota bacterium; assembly: GCA_031429275.1. Lineage (GTDB taxonomy): Bacteria > Planctomycetota > Planctomycetia > Planctomycetales > Planctomycetaceae > SXXK01. The sequence goes on along the minus strand of JANOZG010000389.1, from coordinate 340 downwards.
ATTCTGACGGCGTTGAATGCATCTGCTTCTGGTTCCGGTAGTCAAGGTAAGTTGACAGTCATCGTGGCTTCCGATCGCCCGATGTCGAACGGATTATCTGTTGAGGCTCTTTTGCAAATTCGACTGACGCCTCTGGATTCTGTTGAGTCGTCTGAATTCGTGCGTTCTCTTGCTCGCCGCCATGGCATCTCGGACAGTATTCTGCAGGACAGCACCATCGCAGCGATCCATCATTTGAGTCGCGGGAATACAGCTCGCATGACACGAGTCTGCGAACTGCTCGGCGTATTGCACGAAGCATCGCCTGAGACGCAGATCAACACAGAAACCGTCTCTGCTG
>JANOZG010000388.1:0-10861 GCA_031429275.1 Planctomycetota bacterium | reverse complement strand
AACCAGAAGAACCGCCAAGCTCTGACATACCCGGTGGTCCATGACTTTGCCGACTTTCTGCTGATGACCCCGGAAAACGAGCGGGAGGGATTTGTATTCAACGCGGTCGGATCAACTGGCAACGTATCGCGGCGAGTTGATACGGTTTCGACGTGGATTGTGGACATCGGTAAAGCGGCGCAGGTCAAAGTCGATGAGAAAGACGGCTCGGAGAAATTCGCCAGTTCCCACGACATCCGGCGAGCATTCGGCACCAGGTGGGCAAAGATCATCCCGGCAAGTCTTTTGCAGCGACTCATGAGACACTCAAACATTGAGACCACAATGAACTTTTACGTGAACATCACGGCCAAAGACACGATGAGTGAGATCCGGCGGCACGTTCTGAAGAATTCACTCAAAAAGGTGAATGGCGAATCCTGAAACGACAACAGGGAAACCAGACTTCTCTGATTTCCCTGTCTTTTATCGTCTCAAACTGAAAGCCACCGGTCAGAGTCGAACTGACGACCTACGCTTTACGAAAGCGTCGCTCTACCAACTGAGCTACGGTGGCATCTGACGGACACGATGTTCACGTCTGATGCGGACTCTAGCTTCACGGCGATTTCAAGGCAAGATATGTGCCCGGAAGTTGAGACAATTCCTGATGACAGGCTCTTCATCTCTATTTTGCGGGAGCACCACCAAGGTGCTTCACGAACCAGGCTACCATTTCTTCTGTCGATTTCCTGGCATCTTCCCCCTGAAATCCGTGTCCGGCTCCCTTGAATTCTACCAATTGGCTGACCACCTTTTCTTTCTCAAACGCCGCCTGAATCCTGCGACTGTGCTCGACAGGCACAAGATCGTCTTTGTCGCCCGCAAGCAGCAAAGTTGGAGCGTCGTCCGATGTGACGTACAGCAACGGCGAATCGACCGCTGCTGTTTTCATGTCGATGTCCAATGCCGGAAATTTTGCGTAGGCTGGAAGTCGGTCCGGAGCATCCTTCGCCATGATCTGTAAATCTGTCGGTGCCACATAGGCCACAACAGCATTTACGCGATCACTGACTTTTTCAACCGGATCTTTTGAGTTGGGATCACCATCGTCTGAAGTGGTTCCCAGCATCAGCGAAAGATGTCCACCAGCACTCATCCCGTAAACACCGATGCGATTGGGATCGATTTTGAATTGTTCGGCATTCATGCGAATGAATCGCACACTGCGTCGCACGTCTGAAACAGCTTCTGAGATAGAAAACTTCGGACTGCTGCCGTGCCGCACCGCAAAGACTGTGAATCCTTCGTTAGTCAATGGCTTTACAAGATTCTGAAATTGCTCGGGCGGCATCCAGTTGGAGTACCAGCCACCGCTCACCATAAACAACACTCCGGCACCGTTTGCATTTTCTGCAGGAGTAAATAAATCGCAGGTCATCGCCAGACCCAGCTTGTGGCCGTAGACGACGTCTGGAGTAATCTTCACTTCAGCAACCGCAGCCGGCATCATGATCGAGGCAAGAACGGGCAACAACAGCAGATGAATCTGACGAATCATGTGATCCTTCTTTCAACGAGTTTGCGACACAGTGCAAGAGTTTAAGCGGAAGTTCAACGTCAACCTGAGGTAAATGCAGCGCAATCATTCAGTTCGTGTCGTTGTGCGTGGATGCACTGTACCAGAATATTTACACGATCCGAATGTGGCAGCCCGAATTCTGCGGGAGCGTGCCGAATTGCCTTAACAGATTCTGAACAGCGGCAATTCTCTTTCTGCTGCCGCAGGAAACGAACGAGCAAAAGGCGTGTTTTGATTCCCTTACGTTTCAGCATTTCAAACCACCACGACTCTTTCAGCAAATCCGCTGCAACGGGGCTCCAGACGGTTCGTCGAGTGGTTGATTTGTGCCGAACATACGACGAATCGTCACGGGGCAAATGCTGCGTGGCTGAACTTCGCCGATGATGGAAGCCTGCTCGCATCGTGCCACCCGGCGTAACGCTGTGATGGCCAGCTCGGCGTAATCAGGATCAATGGCGACAACAATCGTGCCTTCATTGGCCACGTACAACGGATCAAGGCCGAGCAGTTCACACGCGCCGCGAACATCGTCCGTAACGGGGACACTCGATTCAGTCAGCGCGAAGGTGTGACCACATTCCTGTGCCCATTCATGCAGCACAGCGAACACGCCACCGCGTGTAGCGTCGCGAATGGTCCGGACATGTTCCCCGACGGAATTTCGCAGTGCGGCGACTTGCGGAATCACCGAGCCGGAATCGCTTTGCGGCGCGGGTTTAAAAGCGAAACTGTCCCGTGCGCTCATCACAGCAATTCCATGTCGCCCGATGGAGCCCGAAACCAATACCTTGTCACCCGGCTAAATGGTATGCGGCCCTGGAGGAACCGGGTCCAGCAATTCGCCCACACCGCTCGTATTGATAAACATCCCATCGACCGCGCCGCGTGGAACGACCTTTGTATCACCGGCAACGATAGCAACTCTGCATTCGCGTGCGGCCAGAACTGCGCTATCAAGAATTCTCTCCAGCACGATGATTGGCAGTCCTTCTTCGATGATCAGCACCAGCGTGAGCCAGCGGGGATGTGAGCCTGCGACGGCAAGATCGTTGACGGTCCCATACACCGACAGGGAACCGAGGTCGCCACCAGGGAAAAACATCGGCGAAACCGTATGACTATCCGTGCAGATTGCCAGGCGGCAGCCGATTGAGGTGACGCTGGCTGCGTCAGCGAAACTATGGCTCGTGGTCGTTGCAAATCGGGGCAGGATAATAGTGGTTATTGCGTGCATATCCGCACATGCCGATGCAGTTGGGCGTCAAACCGCGAGGCTGGCTCGACAGTACGCGGCCAAGGTTGTGCTGGCCCACTTAAGCACAGAGCCAGAATTTCTTTCATTGAACTCAATCGCTGATACAACTTCCGCATCCAGGCTGTTCCTCTGCGCTTTTCCCGCCTCGGCGTTGCAAAACTCATCAAGCGCAAGGACTACAGAGGGGCACAATGATTCAGCGGACTTGGTGACCCGGCATTTCAGATCACTCAAGGTCCTTCAGGCGTTCCGAAAACTCTTCCTGCCATTCCTTCTCGAAGTTGCTGTGCGTTTCCCGAATTGTCTTGAGAACGCTGCGGATTTCTGACTGAAGCTTTGGCAAGGAAGAGTGTTCGGCGTCCTGAGCGAACTCCGCTGCACTGAAAAGAATGTCGAGGTATTCAATCCAGTCGTCTTCCTCAAACCAGTCGGTTGTCGACAGCGTTCGAAGCTCGACGAGCGATTTTTCGAAACAATCTATGACTTCGTCCGTCGGTTCTTTGAGCGCGTTCTTGAAACTACCAAGATCGGCTAAGTAACTGGCCAGCGTGTGCCGGCCAAACGCATCATTAGGATCAATCTCAAGTCTGTGAGTTGTGATCAAAATCATTGCCGTGGCAAGCCGTTTGGCGCTGAGCATATTTTCCTCAGCCAGTCGATCTTCGATGCTGTCGGAGAATGCCGCGGACACACTGTAGAAAGCTTCCCAGTCGGCCTTCGCGGCCTGCGAAATCTTCTCGATCTGGATGTCGAATTCTACTTTAGCTGTTTGAGCGACTGCGTCGTTTTCGAATCTATCCCAGTGCGAGACGAGTCGTTCTGCGAGTCCCGGAACGTGGAGAGAAAAATCGATATCGTCTGGATTCTCTGTTGAGAAGTTTGTCGCTCGCCGAATTGCGGTTTGCAGATGTTTGAGTGCCGCTGCTTCATCGCCCTTAAGCTTTGCAACATAGAACAGATCAGCAGCAATGAGCCATTGCAGTTTCGCTGTCAAAGAATACTTCGATGAATCCGGCATCATCGAATCTGAAAGCATCATTGACTCCTGCAGCGAGTTGCACGCAGCTTCATTTTCATCGGAATCCAACTGAATTCCAGCAAGTCTCAAGAGAGATTCTGTCATCAGATATGTCGCATTATCCGATGTGTCGCGTTTTTTTAGTATCCGTGAAGACGCGACTGCTTCTGTGATCAGAGCATCACTTCGGTCTGGTGACTGTAAATTGAATTCATCGCGTGAAAGGAGAACTTCAATAAATGACTTTATGACTTCGGGGTTGTCAGGGTCAGCCTTGAGTTCTGTCCGCAGCATCGTTTCCGCCTGTTGAAGGCAACTCAGGCCTTCATCATCCTCGCCAAGTCTGGACAGTAATTCGCCAAGGCGGCGAAGTGCGGCGGCCGTAGGCAAATGCGGAGCGTTTTTTGAATCGGCAGTGAGACGGATTTTCCTCAAGCCAGCGAGTGCGATCTGGAGAGTATCTTTCTGCAATTCGTCGATGTCCGTTTCGTCGTGGTCGAAGTGCTCCTGAAGCTGAAAGATCAGCTTGCTGAGTGTGTCAAGTGCAGCATCACTTTGTTCCTGAGCGGCCACTGCGCTTTGGCGAGAGGCTGCACTTGATGCGGCAAGTCGAATTGACGACCAGGTCATCACGGTGGAAAGAGTCACCAGCAGGAACAACACTGTAGTGCAAAGTGCGGAGACCAGGGGATTGCGTTGGCACCATCTCCAGAAGCGTTCGGTTCTGCTGATCGGCCGCGAAAGGATTTCTCGCCCTTCTGCCCAGCGATCCAGTTCATCGATGAACTTACCAGCGTCCGGAAAACGGGCCGCCGGATCTTTGGACATTGCTTTCAGGCAGATCGTTTCCAGGTCTTTTGGAATGCTGTCGTTGTATTGCCGCAGTGGGCGAGGTTCTTCGTGGGCCACCTGCAGTAGCGTCATTCGAACGGTGCCACGAAATGGGACTTCGCCTGTCAGAAGTTCGTAAAACACGACAGCCAGTGAATACAAATCGCTGCGAGCGTCCGTGGCGTCCGGTCGCGTCACTTGTTCGGGGCTAATATAGGCCGGCGTGCCAAGAATCGTACCTTCCTGAGTGATCCGTGTCAGCTCGGCTTCCTCAAAGGCAAGTCCAAAGTCCGTCAGGCGTGCTCGGGCCGTCGACTGCTCCAGCAATATATTCGAAGGCTTCACATCGCGATGAATCAGACCTTTCTGGTGAGCCGCCTGCAGACCTAACGCGGTGTCGCGGACAATTTGAACTGCCTGACGAAACGGAATCGGTTCACCGCGATCGATTCGATCTCGTAGTGATTCGCCGGCAACGAATTCCATCACCAGAAACGGAGGAAAGCCGAGTTCGTTTCCCACCTGGAAGACTCGAACGACGTGATCGCTCTGAACGGCTGCGATCAGTCGAGCCTCTCGACGAAACCGTTCCAGAGATGTGGCTGATTGATTGAGTCGATGATGAACAATCTTGATCGCGACAACCCGATTCAGCGTCTCATCGTGCGCACGGTAAAGAACGCCCTGAGCTCCTTCGGCAACAAGATTCTGAACTGCGTAATGCCCGAGTCGCCCCAGCGGCGCGCGATCGTCGAACGGGCCGGCGAACTGAATCCCCGTACTCTCAGTTGTGGAACTTGGGCCAGTGGCAGAACCGTGGGAATCGACCAGACGATTGATGAGATGGTCAAGGACCGCGTCGGACTTTGCGGAGCCAACGATTGCAGACGGCGTGTCCATCGCCTGTGTCAGCGTCTCACACTGAGCCTGGCAGATCGCGCAGGTTTCCAGATGATGTGCGACTTTTTTTGACAACGGCACTGTCAGTTCCTCGTTGAGGAACTGTTCGAGTGTTTTCGTTGATGGGCAGGTTCGTGTCATAATCGTCTAATTTGTAAATCGACTCTGTTAGTCATCGTCATCGATCTTACGAATTTCTTCTCGCAACATCTTCAGCACTCGCGACTTGGAAACGTACACTTCACTCACTGGCATTCCGAGTTGTTCGGCCACTTGAGCAGCCGCGATTTGTTGCTCACATGTTAACCAATACGCCTCCCATGTTTTCGGCTGGACTCGCATCTGAACGGCAATCGCTGCTCTGCGGAGAAGCTCCCGCTGATAACCCTGTTCAACTTCTACCAGCAGCGCATCAGCAGCGGCCGGCTGTTCGAGATTTTCGAGAGTGAGCAGGAGCTGACTGTCACCCGTACCTCGTTCTCGCCAACTGCGAGCCACGTCGGCTGCAACATGTCGCGTCACCGTTTTCAGCCAACCGCGGAATCGGCCTCGTTGCTGATCGTATTCGAATGACCGCAGCCCTTCGACAAGCTTCATCAGTACCATCTGAGTTGCATCCGCAGCATCCGCATCCTGCAACTTAAATCGCAGACACCACGCGAAGATTCGCGGTGCGTAGCATTCGACGAAATCCTGCCACGCCGCTCGGTCCGACAAGTCTCGAACTCGCAACAGCAATGATTGTCGCGTTGCCGAATTCTGCTCGCCACTCACTCAAACGGTCCTTAAACGCTGCTCTGATGTTTCGGAAGCGTTGAAGGATAACAGTTGGCATAGCCGTTGTCTAAATCAGGCGGCAGAGTGAAGAAAGCATGCTCGACATTCTCATGTGAACAAGCGGCGACGCCGAAAATCAATGTCGCCGCTTGTTCTTTATCAAATGCGACAAACCTTACAGCCGATCCAGCAACTGCATCAAACCCTGCTCAAATAAAGCGTCAATTGTGGACGTAGTCGCTCTCGATACCGCGTGAACGCTTCGGCGATCGGATGCCACGGCAACTCGGCGACTGGGCGTTAAGCTTCGGTCATTTGCGATTGAGCGATCGACTCGTGTCGAATGGCGGCTCTCAGAATTCTGAGCACGGTGTCCTGTGTTCACGTTGCTGCTCAACGCAGGAGGTGCTGGCTTTGAATTCTTCTGAACCGCACGCCCAGCAGGCTGATCGAGAGACAGTTTGATTGCACCGGATTCACCATCGTAGCCGTCAACGGCGATTTGATATGTTTGTCCGGCAACCGCGTTGAACGACACTCTACTCGTGAAATCATTCGCGGCGGCATTTGCATCATCGTTGCTGGTCACGCGAGTCATCGCGTTTACAGAGTTGCCGCGATAGACGCCCAGCGTTGTGTCGAATGTACTGCCAGCCGTGGAAATCGTGACACGACCGGCGACGGTGGCCGTCCAGGTCCACCAGACGCTCTTGCCACCGCTCACGCCTTCAATATTCGGTTCGCCAGGTTCCTTTGTTGCACCGACGTTCGAACCTGTGACGTTCACCAGTGAGCCTTTCAACTGATGGCGATTTGCAAACAGATTATTCGATGTCACGGTTTCGTTGTCGGCGATCGACACTGTTGCCGACTTGTTTGCGCTGTCAACGGTGTACCCGGTTCCTGCGGAGACCGTCAAAACTGCAGTTTCCAAACCTTCTGCCAATGAGTCGTCCTTGACAACCAAAGACACGGTGACAGAGGCTGATCCAGCGGGGATCGTGACGGTTGTCGGGATCTGATTGTAGTCAGAGCCGTTGGTTGCTGATCCGGTCGTCGTCAGGGTGACAACCAATGCAGATGTGGTTGGCCCTGTGCGACTGATGATGAAGGAGCCGGGATTGGCAGTCTGCCCGGCCATTGTTTCAGCAGCGGAAGCATCAGAAGCTTTAACGCTCACCGTCGCTGTGGGAGTCGTCGTCGAGCCAACAATTGAATCGATCCACGCGGCGTATGCGTCGACTCGTGTATCAAACGAATTGTCGCCGAGCCCGGCATTGTCGAGTGATCCGCCAGATGTGACGCCAGCGAGATAGTTGACTCCACCAACAGTGATGAATGCCGCACCGCCGGAATCGCCCGGTGCCGTGTTGCTTTCGGAGTTGTTGTCGAAATCCCATGAAATCAACTTCGACGAAACTCTGTCGATGGGAGTCGTTCCTGATCGTTTGATGCCGTATTCTCCATCACTGCCAGTGTTACCCGTGCCGCCGTAGCCAAATCCAACCAGAGTCAGCATTTGCCCGACCGCAGGATTCGACCGATAGATCGGCGAAGGTGTGACGTTGGTGACCGGACGATCCAGCTTATAGATGGCGATGTCGTTAGCCGCATCGCTTCCGATCTGATTCGCGTTGTAGTTGGGGTGAATATAGACTTTGGTCGTTCGGTATTCCTCATTGCCGATCATGAATCGCCCGCCGGTATCTGAAACGCCCTCTGCACAATGCGCGGCGGTGAGTACATACTGGGGATCGATCAATGTTCCCGAACATCCATAGTCGGAAGCATCTCCAATCTTGCCAACCGAGGGAAACAGAGTCGTCACGGTGCCATTGATGATTCTGGGAGAGACGCCTGGTGTCTCTTCGGCGACCACATCGCCCTGATGTGACGAATATCCGTACGCAACCAAACTCGACGCGGTCATCAGCGACCGAATTTCTAATGCTTCCGGCGACGAGACCTTTCCAGCTCGCGCGGACCGCTTGGAGTGAGATGATGTAAACAGATTGCGAATGCTAAACGGATTTGCCATGACAGTATCCCCAGACAGGTTTTTGTGAATCTCCGGGAGGCCACAACATTTGGGCTCTCCAACGCGACTCTTCCTGTGGTACGGGCGAAAAAGACCGACCTTGCACGGAAAGTTGAAAGAATTTCAGAACTCGAAACCCCATGCTGAAAAGGCGAACGGCTTGGTGTCAGCGGTCAATGCCGCCCCGTGCGAATCTGATTGAGCGCATTGTCGAAGCAAACGTCGGTTTTTCCGCAGACCTCTGCGTTCCTGCCACGTCTGGCAAATCACATTGCATCAATTTGGCGACGTGTCAGGCGGCGGATCAGTGCAGATCAGCTTCAACGCTCATGACATCAGTTCCGTTGCCGGTCATCAGCGCCCCGTTTCACGATCTCGGCAAGTCTCCCACAAGTTTGCGATCTGCAACTCGGTGGATAATCAGCAGTCTGTGCAATCCAGGGAGCACGCCCGCGCTTCACGCGTTCAGGTACGAATCAGGTTCCGTGGACTCTTAATACGCAGCACGCCTTGAATCAAATTCACTTAGAGAATAGCAACCTCAAGTCGTTCTGGCAGTGGACGCAGGTGCTTCAGGCCAAAGCCCGATTAGAACCGGTTCAACAACTTGTTCAGACCTTTGTTGAGAGTCTCATCAACACCGTCGCCGATTTTCTCCTGCAGTTTATCGACGCCAAGTTTTTCCTGGAGCTTTTGAGCACCCAGATTCTGAAGCAGTGCAGCCGTATCAGGTTGCGGGCTCTTTATTGATCCGCGAAGTGGAACTTTGATCGATTTGACTGTCCCTGTTGTTCCCTTTTCCAGGGGCACGTCCAATGTGATCTGGATTTGTTCGTTTAAGCCGACTGCTCCGGATGATTTTAGGCGGTAGCCGGAGAGATCCATCATCAGGCCATCATGAATGACATATCCTTGACGCACCTGCACGGGAATTGTCTGTTCGGGCAACGTCAACGCTCGGCCTGCATAGCCGTTTGTTTCGTCACGTTTGCGGAGCATATCGACGACCTGCAGCAGCGATGCGAATGATGATCCTGGAGTGGCCGATGCCTGGTGGATCGTAAGTTGGCCGGACACGTCTGAATTTTGCGGTGCATTCAGATCCCATAAGAAGCGTTCAACTCGCATTGACAGTTGGCCGTTGACGTCAGCAGCATCCGCCATCAGTGGAGCGACATATCCCAGCCATTGCCGACACAATTCAGGCGTCAACTGACCATTTTCAATCCGACTTCCAGCACCCAGTTGCAACCGCGAAGTTGCCAGATCGTACTGCGCCATGGCGTTCAACTGGCCGCCGTTAAAACTGCATTGAATGGGAGTCGTTCGCAGCAGGCTGTTTTCCAATGTGGCCTGCGTGGATCCGCTGCCAGCGCTAAGTCCCAGAATATTGGCTGAAACCCATTTTACCCCGCCCTCGCCCTGCAAGGCACTTGAGCTCCCCGTCGCTGCACCTTGCCGTACAACGCCGGTGAGTTGCGACGGATCGCCTTTGAGCTTGAAGACGTCACGTCCCTGCCCGCTTAAAGCGATACCCGAATCGGAAGCAAACAAACGACGGCTCAGGATATCAAGGTCGTATGTTGTGTCGGCCGTCAAATCCAGCAATGTCGTGCCGTTCGGGACCGCAACGATGCCGGTCACCGCCGCTGACAGCCCCGGAAGTTTGACAACTCCATTCTTGATGTCGAATTGACTGCCATTGTTTGACGCAGTCATCTTCAGATTGATCTCAGCTTCATCAATAACGAAGACCGAAGCTTCAGCCGATGTGAATTGGTTTCCAGACTGCGGATGAGCAGGATGTTTCACCTGGCTTTGCGAAACGGACAGTACATTGCCACGCTGCAAATTAGCGACTTCGGTTGGAGCAACTCTGACGTCGATTTGAATATCACTTTGTGGTGAGGCAGACACATCAGCCACGACCTGCGATTGTTCGGCCAGAAACGATGTGTCCAGCCATGGCATCAACAGCGTGCGAAGTGCTGCCCCTGAACCTTCCACATGCAAAGCACCGACGAGCATTGAGGTGACGGGATTCGCTGGAATGATGGTCAAAGCCGCGCTGTGGGCGGCAACATCGGATGAGTTCAGTTCCAAATCCGACAGCTTGAAGCCGTTGTTCTGTACTTCGACTTTTGTATGGAATCGCAAATCCCCGCTGATCCCTGGCTGAGGAACATCGGCAAATTGTCGAAGCGTTTGCCAGAGGGATGCGGGCTGCACCAAACCAGAGATCTTCCATCCCGTACCGTCAGGCAGGCAATCGATTGTGCCGAAATCTGCAGTGAGTCGGGCTCGCAGCAGATCCGGAATTCCATTGACGAACGGTCCGAAAGCGTCAACACGAATGTTCGAATCGACCTTGAGGCTGCGACCACTTTGAATCGCCTCAAGCCCATCAATTCGAGTCCCGATTTTCCAACTGCCTTTTTGGGACGCATCGACGGCGCCTGCCGCATGCGGCAGGACATC
>JANOZG010000387.1:0-1638 GCA_031429275.1 Planctomycetota bacterium | reverse complement strand
TGCTTAAGTCCACGTCATCGTCATTGAATGCAGCCCCGGCAGACAGGATGGTCCGGAGATTGATGTTTCCCTCGGAACAGAAATGGCGTCATTAAATTCTTGAGAAATCGAACAAATTGCTATTTGTCGCACAGCCCAGGCGCAGCCTGTGGGCATGTGGCTGTTCCAGAAATTGGCGATGGCAGCATCGTCAGAGACATGCAACCTCTGGTGAGTCGCGGAACTTGTTAATCGATGGGGAGATGATCCTATGAAACCCGAAACAGACACCACACCTTCCACGTCGCCAATCGCTGTGGCGGAGTCAGCCGAGTGGACCGAGCACGAGCATGTCTCAGAGCATGTGCAGCTCGAAGCGCAGAAACTGGTGCACCTCGTCGGCAGTCCGGAGCTCGCCAGGAACGCAATCGATATTGCCAATCAGCGTGAGGCCGCAATGCCCTCGGACAATCCCACGCAGGCTCATGCTGCAGAGGTCCAACCAGCGGATTCGTTTAAGAAGGCTCTGGAAGACTTTGAAACGTCGCTTGAACGTCCGGTAATATCGGGCGAATTGATCGACTGGGTCACCACGGCGATTCGCGCGCATCAGCACCTTGGAGTTCTCTTGCGCGAAGACGTTCAACTCGCACATGCCGACTTGTACGCTACGATCTTGCGGGAGGACACGGATCTTTCGAGCCGAGTTGCGGAGCTGCGGGTTACCGATGAACAACTGCTGCATATCGAATTTGACAAAATCGCACTCATCCTCAGTCAACTCAGGGACCGTGCTCAGGCATCCGCTCAGGACGAAGAGAAAGCAGAAATCCTGCGCGTGGAAGTGGTCCGGCAGGGCCTGGCATTCGTCATCAGTGCGCGGACCCAGGAAACTGCGATCGCGACCTGGTTCAGCGAGGCATTCAACCGAGATTGCGGTTCCGGCGATTAGCATTTGACCGCACAACGTGATCGCGATTTGCCTGCATATTGATGAGGCTCCAACGGGAACGGTGTTTGCGCTGTCGAATAGACGAGCGTATTAGATTGAAGGCGACACCCTCATTAACTTTCACAAAGGAATCAGAGCGGTGAACACAAAGCTTGAACAAACCACTCCTGTCTGGATGCGCACGGGGGAGATTGGCGAGTTGCTGGAGGTGGTTTTGAAACGCGCTCTATTCAATCGAGGGCGGGGCAGCGTTCACGGGTTGGGGCTTTCGGTGCGGTTGCCGTTTGATCGATTGCGAGGCATCGGGCCGGGGCTTTTTCATCGGGATTGAGACTGCGACCCTGCGTCCGTGTTTGGCAGCTTTTCGAATTGCATCCATGATCCTGACATCAATCATCCCCTCCCGCCCGGACGGCTCAGGTGTCTTCCCCTTTTGAACGCAATCGGCGAAGTAGAGAATTTCTGCGGCGATCTGATCCCGATGTTTGAAGATTCGCCTCGCAGACTTACCCTTGATTGTAACCGTCTGTTCGATGTCGCCGTTCCAGGTATAGGCAGGATCCATATGAAGTGTGCCCTTCGTGCCGATAACGCGATACTCGGAGGTTTTCGTCGCGCCAAAACCACACAGAAATGTCGCCAGCCGACCTCCCGAAAACTGCATTGTGACGCTGACTGCTTCGGGAACTTCCTTGAAGCGAGGGTCG
>JANOZG010000386.1:0-5963 GCA_031429275.1 Planctomycetota bacterium | reverse complement strand
AGCAAGCCGATCCCGAAGACCGCATAATGCAGAGTCGTCTTGCGAATGATGAAAAACGAGACCACAGCAAACAGGACCGTCGCCAGCATCGCACCACGTGAAAACGAAAACAGGATCGCATGGCCGATAAACGCAGCACAGCCCGTGATCACAAGTCGACGCAGATAGCTGGTTTCGTAAAAGAACAGGAAGAAAGCAACTCCCAAGGCTGTCACAAGTCCAATCGCCATTGAGTTGTTGTCGAGACCTGCGAAGCCGATTTCCCAGAGATAGTTGAAGCCGCTGAAGTAATATGAATTCAGCTCGAAAGAAACATATCCCTGACAAACAACAATCACCCATGCAAGTTTTCGCAGGTCATCGGCCGTCTTAATGGTCGTAATGCCGACCAGAAACGGCAAAAGAATTTTTGCCTGCTGTTCGACAAAGTACCACGCATGAGGCGGGCTGTCCGCACGGAAGGCCAGAAAAACGCTCCACAGCCAGTACCCCAAAAACAACATCGTGATGCGGCGTGACGGACCAAGATTCCAGTTGCCGCAAGCGCGAACAAACCAGTTCAACAACATCGCACTCGCGACGAAAAAACTGAACCGCCCGCCCGTAATATGGCTGCTCCAGAGACTGTCCGGACGCAAAATCGCAAATGCGACGTAGACAAGAAACCCGTTATATGGATTCAGGAACGACGACGAAATGCCTAACGCAGTCAGCAGCCATGTAAAGATCAATCCTTTCACGCTGAATGCCTCCTGCGGATCGTGGTCGTCACATGATCAAAACTGCGAAAGTCCTGCGGAGCAAAATAGCATTTGATACCCCAGCAGGCGCAGTTAATGCGAAGTGCAGGCGTGCAGTCCACCACAGCCATGCTAGAGTGCTGCGTTTGGAGTTTTCGTGTCGTGTGTTTCATGGAAAGCCAGGTTGCAGCGAATTGGATGACAGGCTGGCGCAGAAATGCTGACAAATCAACGGAGAATCAGCATGCCTGGCAACTTATCCGCTGTCGCAAAGATGCAACATTTGCGGTGTTCAGGGAGCATCGATATGTTCGGAGCCTTGCGAAAAGCGTGCATTCGATGACGCAGAAATCAATTCGCTCACTTCGATGGGTTGTGCGGAACCTTCGGCGTTTGCGGATTCTGCAGGATCTGTCGTATCCAGGTTTCATCCGCAAAGCGGGCAAGAACCCAGATAAATGCAGTCAGCGGTTGCCTCAATTCTTCGTCCTGGAGTTCATCAGTTTGGCAATCTGTGGTTTGTGATTCGCTGGCTTGGCGTTCTTGATGGCCGCTGCCGCCGGATCTTTGAAATCCCACTGCATTGAGCTTAACGGTCCAGTTTTCACGTGGAGCAAATTGATTAATCCGATCCTGAACGCGTCGCATCCATGCAAAGCCATGCAGGCTGCTGAATAAACTCCAAACGGCCTCAGTTCTTTGCGATGCATTTCTGCTGGTTTGAATTCGCTCCATATTCTCGATCAGATTTCGCCGCGCGATCCAGAGAGCCATTAAGACGAGAACAGCACTCAATGGGGCGATGCCAATTCTGCCCCATTGAAAAGTTGTCACTGACATCAAGAGCACAACGATGCCCGATGAGTACAGAATCGCAAAAATCGTTGACCTTGTCCCAAGTAAAGTCCCAGCGCTCATGATCAGCACAACGACGATTCCCATCATTGACGGCACACTGAGTTCGATAGCTGCTCGCCAGTGATTTCCCGTGAGTTGACTTATCGCTGGCCACTGCAGAACGACAACCATCGGCAAAACGACAAACCAGTGCCATGCCGATATCCCCGGTCGTCGCGCGCCAAGGATTGTTACGAGCGGAGTCAGCAACATCGTCGCGGAAAAGTATGCAGCAGCAGAGATCACTGCGTCACTGCATCGAAGTTGAGGGATGGTCACAATGGAGTGAAACAGAAGTGATAACAACGCTGCTAACATCCAGTTCCATGCCTGTTGAACGTTCCACGCGGCCAGCAATGATCGAACCTGTGCGGCCACGTAGATGGCGGCAAGTGATGCTGTCACTGCGATAATGGGGGCTGTGCCCGCGATGAAGTTCATGAGTTCTTTGTACTCTTCTAATGGCAATTAGAAATCTTCACGGTTGCCGGCTAAAAAATCGACCGGCTCTGGACTTGAATCAATTTTTTCCCGTTTGGAAACATTTTGGTGGCTACCCAGTCCGATGGTGCGGGACGTGTGGATTCTCCAAAAAAGACCAATGTTGCCCGTGGAATCGATCCGATGAATAGTTGGGGTCGGAACCATTGCAACGCAATTGGCGATGGTAGGTGTCAGAGGATCGATTGATCGATTTTCAAACGAACTGCTGCCTGCAGTTCTGTCTGGCAAGTTTGGGGAAGTTGACGACTTATTCCGGGGGCGTATTTCGATCTTCACAGCGTCACTCGCGATGCCGTGTCGATCGAATGGGGAGAATTCAGATGAAATTTAGTCAGCCATTAGTGCTGCTACTTGGAAGCGTCCTGTCGGCCTCTGGCGTTGGCTGTTCGGCCATCAGTGCCATTGTGACCGATTCACGCCCGGCACATCGGGAGACCCGCAGCGACACAGATCGCATCGCAGCCATCGGTCGCGTCTTTGAAAATCAAGGACGCTATGACAAAGCGGAAGCGATGTATCGCAGAGCACTGAAGAGTCGGCCGCAGGACGCTGATCTGCGAAGTAAGCTGCAACAGTTGGCGGAACGCCGCAAGGAGAAGTCGTTTGGTCCAGGCGGAACTGCCAATGCGATTGCCGTAGCCGACATTGTCAGCCCGCCAAAATCGAACACCAGAGCTGCTCGTGTGGTCACTCGGACGGAGAACGAAACGCCGATACTGTCAGCACCGGTCGCGACAATCGCAGCCACTGGTGATCAATTACAGACGTTGCCAGATTTAACGTCTGCTGGCAGAGCCACTCTTGTGGACACAACTTCGAGTATTACGAATGCCGGTCACACACCCGTGCCTGTGCCACAAATCGATTTGACTGCAGGCAATTCCAACGGTTGGCGAAAAAGCAGCGGTGCGGTGACCACCGAACAAGTGATGGCTGCTCTCGAGTCTCCCGATCAACATCTGGACCTGCTGTTAGATGCGCTGGAACATGGCGATTCAACAGAGGCGAAAGCACTTGCAGCAACGTTGCTTGGTGACTGCGATCCGGGCAACCCGAAAGTGAAGGAAGCGCTCTCTGAGCAATTGAAGTCTCAGGCGGCTCCTGATGTGTTGCTTGCCCTGTGTGATTCCCAAATTGAGCGTGGCGAATTCGACAGTCAGACATTATCCAGATTGATCACTCTGAGTTCGGGAAGCAACCGGGATATTCAGATTCAGGCAATGTCACAATTGCGGAATTTTGCAGGTACGGAATTTGAGCCGCAGTGTACTTCTGTTTTAAGTGGATTGTTGAGAAACCCAGCACCAAATGTTCGGGCCACTGCTGCCCTGACATTAGGTGACTTTAGTTCCTTAAGCGAGTCGATGACTTCGAGCCTGCGGGATTTGGTTTCCAAAGACCCCGACCCAAATGTGCGGGAAGCTGCTGAATCGACGCTCAGTCGTCAGCAACCAGACACTTTACAAGTCATTCCGACACAGAATGGATCACCGCAATAAATCCAACCTGCCCCTTTGAGAAAACTCATCTGGGTAGCATCGGGCGTGAGCATTCGGCGGGGTTACTGAACCCTCACAACTTCAGTTACGGTTTTGTGCCTTTCGATCAGATGAAGACAGGACGGAGACTGACGAACATGATCAAGAAACTTACACTTGCCGGCTTTGCGATGCTGCTGTTTTCAGCGGCAGGCTGCAATGCGATTTCGGACATGTGTCTGGAAACAGAAATGGGATGCCGCAATCACGTTCTGGCACGTAAGGCATGGGGCGAATGGTCGTGGTGCTATGACAAACTCGACCATCCGCTTCACTTCGCGAAAGGTTTCCGCGCTGGATACGAGAACATTCTGGCAGGTGGCAAAGGTTGTCAGCCAACTTTGCCACCTCGACTGTACTGGAAACCATGCTTCCAGACGCCACTTGGCCAATGTCAGATCCAGTCATGGTTTGATGGTTACTCTCACGGAGCCCTTGCCGCTCAGCAGGACGGCTATGGCAACCTCAATACTTTGCCGATGTCTTCCGCAGCCCGTCAGAACCTGTTGAATTCGAAGATCCCCGCGTCCAACGCCTGCTTCGCAGAACTGGGCGGAGCAACGATTGAAGGGGGAATGGACGGACTCATCGAGATGCCGGGCCCAATAGAGGACGGTAGTCAAATACCGCCGGTTCCCGGAGGCCATGTCATCGAAGGTGAAAATACGCTGCCTGGTGAATTAGCGCCACCACCAAAAGAACTGCTGCCTCCATACGAACAGCAGTAGCTTGAGTGAAACAGTAACAACGCTGTCCAAGATCCAGAAATCCCAACTTTCAATCGTCCTCTTTCCTTTTCAACATTCGTTTGCACCTGATCAAACCTGGCTGATCGAACAGCCGATTCGGGCTCACGGAGGATGCTCAAATGTCGATAAACTCGTTGGTCATGGCTCGTCAACACTACAGCCTGAATGACAAATTCAGTCCGGTCGGAATGTCGATGATTGCGATGGCAATGGTCAGTTCATTGATCACCGGATGTTCGACGATCAATGCGATTCCTGTGTCTCGGGTGCCCGGCGAAATTCTGGCAGCGGAACGCAAGGACGACTACGTCGATATCTCGATGCTTCGTCTGCGTCAGGATCCACCAGAGGTCTATCTCCTGGGGCCTGGCGACGTACTTGGTGTCTACATCAAAGGCGTACTCGGCAACGATGAACAATTGCCGCCAGTTCACTTCCCTGAAGATTCCAACCGACCACCTGCAATCGGATATCCGGTTCCGATTCGCGAAGACGGCACATTGGCACTGCCAATCGTAGATCCGATTGAGGTTGGCGGCATGTCACTCGTGGAAGCCACCAAAGCGGTGCGAAATGCCTACACTTATCCTCGCCAGATCATCAAAGAAGGCGAAGAACAGATCATCGTCACCTTGATTCAGCAGCGTAAGATCCGTGTGCAGGTGATTCGTGAAGAATCTGGTGGGACAAATGGCGTCAGCAAACGCGGGACTGGGCACGTTGTAGACCTGCCGATCTACGAAAACGACCTATTGCATGCTCTGAGCGAAACTGGTGGCATGCCGGGGACTGATGCCAAGAACGAAGTCATGATCTATCGTGGCATGTACAACGACGCCTTGAGTGCCGACGGTATTCTCGATGATCTCTGCAGTTCGCAGTGCCATGGTGATTGCGAAGATCCTTGCTACTGCGACGAACGGCCGATTCCTGATCCTCCTTACGTGACTCGTATTCCACTTCGCTACAACCCTGCGACGCCGCCAACATTCACCAAAGAAGACATCATTCTGAATGAAGGCGACATTGTAATTATCCGCAGTCGTGATGCCGAAGTCTTCTACACGGCCGGCTTGCTGGGCGGTGGCGAACATCCGCTGCCACGTGACAAAGATCTGGATATCATCGGTGCGATTGCTATCGCCGGTGGATCGCTAGGAAGCACAGGTACTGGTGTTGGTTCAATCGGCGGAATGGGTGGACAGGGTGGCGGTGGAGGACGAGGTGGCGGAGGATGTCAGCCATCTGAAGCCATCGTGGTTCGAGAACTGCCTTGCGGAAATTCAATCTCGATGAGAATCGACCTCAACAAAGCTCTTCAGGACCCATCTCAGCGGATCATCATCAAGCCTAACGATGTAATAATACTGCGATACACGTTGCTCGAAGAAATCGGAAATGCGGCTTTGAGCATCTTCCAGGTGAACTACTTCCTGAATAGTATCGGTCGCTAATTGATAGCTGCTCGGTAGAGCAAACACATCACACACGAATCAACCGACCGGTGAGCTTCGCACAGCTTGCCGGTCGGTTTT
>JANOZG010000385.1:0-5717 GCA_031429275.1 Planctomycetota bacterium | reverse complement strand
CCGAACCCTGAATTTCCGAGTTCGCGAACCATCCGTCCGTCAATGCGATGCCCCGAATCGGGGATGGGCCGCCAAAAGTGCATTGCCATGCCAAAGATGATTGTGATCGATCTGCGACGACGAACACACGTCGCAGGTCCGCACCGGATTTGGACACAACAGCGCGGATTGTTGTCATAACCAGTGGAATATCTTCGGTTGTTAATTTCGCGGATTCCGGGTTTTGCGGAACAATGACCGAAAGGCAGTGTGACTTCAGGATTGGACCCCAAAGCCGCACGATTTCTTCTTCGGAAGTGTCCTGAGCTGAAAGCAAAATCACAAGCCCCGGCATCACAGCACTTTCGTGTGACGACGACAATACGACGCAACGGCCTCGCTCGGCAAAATTATATTCCTGTCGAGCAACTCCGTTCGCCGATGAATTCGCCTCAGTCTTTGCCTCCACGTTCGCTTGATCTTCAGTCGTCTTTATGGACGTAGACGGACGCGACTTCTGAATCTGCTCAAGGACAGCATCTGACAATTTGACAACCGTATCCGGGCGTCGAGAGGCTTTGATTTCTGCCGTCTGTTTTTCAGATTCGCCAGGCAGGCGGAATTCGATCTTTACAACAGATTCCGGCACGAGTTCTTCAAGAGCTGTAGAAAGTTCGGCAAGCGCTTTTGTCGAGGCACTATTGACGGAAAGAATTTCAATGCCTGCAGGAATATTTGCGGCACCAGCTGGCAAATCATTCAAGACAACCAGAGGCACGGAATCGCTGTCTTCGTTGCTTCCGTCACTCTTCTGAAGGATGTCGGGAAGTTTGATCTGTGGAATATCCAGTGGTGGCTGTGGATCGGCTTTCTTTTCAACATCAGCGGGAGCACCGTCTTCTTTCGCATCGGCCGAAGTTTTCGTCGTGGCTGTTTTTTTCGCAAGTCGAATCGGCAACAGGCCCAAATAGCCCTGCAGTACCGGCGTGAGTGTTTCGGCAAGCTCCAGAGATGCTGAGATTTCCTGTTCTCCGCGTTGAATTCGGAACGTCACGGTGTTACCAGCATAGTGCCGCGCGACGATGTCCATCAGAACGCTGCTGCGATCAACGGATTGCCCGTCAACAGCCAGAATTCGATCACCTTTCAGCAGACCCGCTGTGGCCGCCGGGCTTCCTGGCAGAACGCGATCAACCACGACATCTGACGCAAAGGCACCAGCTGGCATCAACCGCAGTCCCAGTCTTCCTGGCTTTAGATCCTTCCCGGATCGCAGCTTTGCTGCGGCCTGCAGTGCCTCATTGAGTGGAATCGCGAAACCAATCCCGGAGTCGTACCATTCAATTCCGGAATTGGCCGACCCGCCGCCTTGAGGAGACAGCGGGACAAGAATTCCGGCGACCGCACCGTTGAGCGTTACGAGTGGTCCGCCATAGTTGACAGGTGAAATTTTTGCGTCCGTCTGAATGGCCATCCCATGAATACGATTCAGCGCGCTGATAATGCCTACTGAGACGCTGGATGATTCAGCTGAATAGAATCTTCCGAGGGCGATCGCCCATTGTCCGATGGCGACAGGCTGGCTGTCGTCGGTGACGGCAGGAATCCAGCGTCCTTCTTTGGCTTTCAAAAGCACAATGCGACGAACACTGTCAGTGGCCACGATGGTGGCGTTTGTGCGTTTGCCAGCTCGATCTTCTATCAGGATAGCCTCTGGATGGCCTTCAAGGGCGAACTGACTGGTCAGGATCTCGCCGTCTTCCGAAATGACAACTCCGGTAGTGACAAGTGATTTTACGGAGTCGCCATCAATAGATTGCTCACCACCAATGACGCGTATGCGCACGATCGAAGGTTCGACTTTTTGAATGGCGGCCTGGACGGCCGTTCCAAGTTCGTCAGCGCGTGCAACGCAATTCAACGAAAGCGGCATGTGGAGGAATAGTAATAGTATGATTCGGCAAACGGGCATGTTTCAGGAATTCTCATGTAGGACGAGTCTCCAGAGTCGTCCAGATCCAATTCGGCTCAGGACGGGACTGGAGTCCCGTCCTACGGAATTATCGATTTGTCGTGGTCATCTTCATATCATCCAGATCGAGCTGACCTTGAGCAGCGTTCAATCCGATACGAATAATTAATTCCCTGGCATTGGGGGGAACGACCACCGTGGATTTCGCGTTTTGCCAGCCAAAGCTGCCTCGCCATTTTCCAAGCACTGTTGTGCCGACTTCACGACGGATATTGTCGTAAAAATGGACGACCACAGCAGCTTGTTCGGAGGCCGTATTACCGGGCACGATTCCGTTACAACGCACCCAATAGTCAAGTTGAATGGCTTGAATCGCCCTGCCGTTGATCGCGGTTCCCTGAAGGCCCTGTGAAATCAGGGTTGAATCTTTGTTTTCAAACCTGATGCAGTACGTGCCGTCCATGGGCGAGTCTTCACAGATGCTGGTTTGTCTTTGATAGTGCCAGCCATCTGGTTTTCCATCTTCGTTTTCGTCAAGTTCAAACGAACCGTTGACAACCTGAGGATGATCCGGGTCTGGCTGTACGCGGCGGCGTTCTTCGGATTCACCAGTCATCGGAACAAATAACGTCGATGACAGACGCTCGTCCTTGAGTTTCCCGTCTTCCTTTATAAGGAGATGGAATGATTGCTGATAGCGTTCGCCGACTGGGACGATCATGCGTCCGCCTTCTTTGAGTTGATCAATCAAGGGCTGCGGAACACTCTCTGGCGAGCATGTTACGATGATTTTGTCGAAAGGAGCGTGTTCTGGCCAGCCTTTGAAACCGTCACCGTCGAGGCAGTGGATATTTGAGTAGCCAAGATCCTGGACGCGTTTTTCTGCAGACTTTGAGAGAGGTGAAACAATTTCGATTGTATAAACCTCCTTGACAATCTGGGCAAGGACTGCCGCCTGGTAACCGCTGCCAGTACCGATTTCGAGTACTCGATCCTCCGGCTGTGGATCAAGCTCACTGGTCATGTAGGCAACGATATAAGGAGGTGAAATCGTCTGCTGATGTCCGATTGCCAATGCAACATCTTCGTAAGCGCGGGATTTGTGTGCGGATGGAACAAATTCGTGTCGCGGCACGATTCCCATGGCTTTCAGGACTGCTTTGTTCGAAATCCCATCGCCTTCGACGTGAATCCTGACCATCTCTTCACGCAATTCATCGAAATGTCGATTTTGCGCCGATGCTGATTGCGGCGAGGAACAGATAAAACTGGCGAGAGTGAACAAGACAATCTGTAATCTGGGGCTGCAGGCCATACGTGACACTCCGTTGGTAGGAACCACTGCCAACGGCGGCGGTAGTCCGGACACTTTGAATCGAAAAGGAAGTGTATCGTGTTACTGCATTTCACAAAACCGTCGAATTCTCAGCAAAGTCTTCCGAGCGATTTTCGCCTGTAAAATGTGTCAATCGAATGGTCCGCGTTTCATGAAAAAAAGACCGATCAGGAATTCTGTTTTGACGAATCGTTGACCAGGATTCACTTACGTTTTGAAGTTGAAATACGTGACTAGAATTCTGCTAACGTCGTTTGACACTTCTTCATCGATGGTTAACATCGCCACCCGTTGAGTGAGTGAGAACTCGCGGACGACTCTGCACTCGTCCGCGAACAAAACCTGTAAACACAGCCAGTCTGTAAGTACCGCCCTGCCCTTGTGGTGACGAGCGATGGAGTGCCCGCGTAAGCTGCGTGCTTGCGCGAATTCCGGTGTTCTTGTCAAAGGGGAGTACTGCGCGCTGGCGAAGAGGGAGGGGGCGCATGACGCAGCCCGAGAGTCACGACGACAATCCTTTGTCTGTAGCGACGTTGCCACCTGCGCGACGTGGTTTCACCAAGGCTGACGACGCTGATCTGATGGACGATGCTCTGCTGGTAGATCGTCTGTTCGTTGATAGACAAATGCTGGTGACACCGGAACCGAATCAATCGGATCCTGTGACTTCGTTTCTGGCATCTCTGCGCGACGACATCGGCGAACAGAATTTTCAGCACTGGTTCCATAAGCGAACGCGATTCAAGGTTTCCGGTGATCGCTTCGTTGTTTTCGTTGCGAACCCGTTCATTCTGAACTGGCTCCTGCGGCGATTTCGATCTGCATTAAACCGTGCGGCTCAGCTTGTCCTGGGACCCTCTGCATCCTGTCAACTTGAAGTCGATGGGGCATTGCTGAACGAAGCTGCATCATCGAAGTCAGATACGCCTGGCGCTGCGGTTGCGGAGTCTGGCGAAGTTCAGAAGGATGTGGGCGTTGCGGCAGGAGCGACTGGTTCTGCATCGTCATTTAAACGTTCAAATTCTACCGCGCCACAACCGTCTGAATTTGATCGTCCAGGTTCCTTGCTGCTGCCGAATAACCGTCGCAAGTTTCGCAGTTTCGAAACATTTGTCTCTGGCGAATGTAACGATCTGGCCGTGCTGGCTGCGCGACAGGTCTCTGCCGCACCTGGTGAGCGATACAATCCGCTGTTTATTCACGGCGGCACGGGAACCGGGAAAACACATCTGCTGGAAGCGATCTATACAGAATCCCGCCGTCAGCATTCAACCAAAAATGTGATGTATCTAACGAGTGAAGCCTTCACAAATTATTTCACATCCGCGCTGGCATCACGTATGGTGCCTTCGTTTCGACAGAGATTTCGCAATGTCGATGTGTTATTGATCGACAATATTGAATTTTTGGATAACAAGCGGGCGACTCAGGAAGAATTCCTGCACACGATTGTGCAGGTGATCGAACACGGTGGTCAGGTTGTCGTGTCGTGTGATCGCCATCCAAGGATGCTGACAAAACATCGTGAAGAATTGACGACGCGTTTTGTGAGCGGGCTGGTCTGTCGCATCGAAGCGCCGGATGAAGCCACGCGACTGAAACTTGTGCGTTCCATGGTCGTCGGAACAAAGGCTGTGTTTTCCGACGATGCACTCGACTATATTGTGCGACGTTGTCGCCGCAATGCACGCGAGATTCAGGGAGCCATCAATCAGCTGGAAGGCCAGTTTTCTCTGACGGGTCGACGCATCACCTTGGCGGTCGCTCGCGAAGTTTTGGGTGAAATGGCAGAAGAATGCCGTCGCTTGGTTCGCATCAGCGATGTGGAGAAAGTCGTTTGCGAAGCGTTTGGTGTGACTGCTGCCGATTTACGTTCTGCATCGCGTCGAAAAGCCATTGCCTTGCCGCGAGCCGTGGCGATGTTCTTATCCCGCCGCATGACGAAGTCCGCCTATCGTGAAATCGGCATGTACTTTGGAGGTCGTGATCACAGCACTGTCGTCGCCGCTGAACGCAAAGTGACGGAGCTAGTCACCAAAGGCGAAGCACTCGACATGCCCACCTCCTGCCCTGGCCGCACGTTCGGCGAATTAATCGATGAACTGGAGCAGCGACTGACGGCGTTGGCGAGTTAGCCTCATTCCATGGCGAGCGGCTGGGCTGACGCCCAGCCGCTCACCTTCGTAATTTCGCCATTCCGTCGGCGGAAACCAGCTCAGACCAGTCCTTGTCAATTGCAACCTGACGGACAGGCTCAAAACCGGCGTTGCCAATCACGGCCCATTCCAGTGCCTACTTTTTCTTATACCGCATACGATTGTCTCGAGCGTTGTGTTCAACTTCCGCGAGCCCGAGGTGTTCCAGCAAAGGTGGCATATACATCGCGAAGCGGCCTCGGAAGTTTTTCTTCAAGCCATACCAGCCCCCAAT